>JAFAQO010000487.1 GCA_019246375.1 Mycobacterium sp.
CGACAGCGCCTGGCCCACCTTCATTGCGCCGCCCTTGAGCTCACCGAGGACGGTGAACAGCTGGTTGGCCGCCTTCGCCATCAGCTCGGCAGTGACCTCGTCCCTCGACTTGCCGGTCAGCCGTTTGCCGAATCCGAGAGCTGCCCGGCCGGCGATGCCCACCGGTAGGCTGGCCAACTTTGCGTTGCGCGCAGCCCGCCCACGTTTGATGTCCGTCACCCCACTATCATCCATCACGGTTCGACGCAAGAGACATTGATCTGGCAACAGCCGATGTCAACACGAACATAGCGGATGCTTGGTCCATTGCCGCGTCACGATCGAACCCGCGTGGAGATCGAATTCCAGGGTCGCGTTCAGCGCGCTGGGCGGCTCCTGATTCGGTGCGGCCAATCCGTGCACCGCCCCTATCACCCGGTGCACTTGGCTGAGTGCCAACGCCGCAGTCGCCAAGAGTGTGGCCCGGTCAGCTGTGCCGACGGTGTCGCGGAGCTGGGCGGCCAACACCGGCCAGGCCGCATCGCGGTCCCTGCGGTGCAGGTCTGCACAATCCAGGCAGCTGGTTACGCCCGGGATCACCAACGGCCCGACCAGGCCGGTGCCGTCGCGCACGCGAACCAGCAAGTGTGGGACGCCCTCGGCGCGCAGATCGCGCACCATCCGTGGGTCGGCGACCAGATAGTCCGACAGCACCACCAGATCGGTTCCGTCCCGGGACCCCAGGGCGTGCGGCTGACAGCTGCGTTTGAGCCGAGCGCCCGAGCAGTGCAGCGACTCCACGAGCAGGTCGGACAACGGCCCGCGACCGTGGATCCGGATCGACGCCGACCGGCTGGGATGCTGCCGCGCAGCCCGGCTGGCAACACCGGCAGCGACCAGCTGGGCAATGAGTTCGGTCAGCTCATCGGCGTCGGCCAATCCCTGCTCGGCGGCCTGTCGCTGCAAGACGTTCAGCGGCACCCAGGATCGCATCGAGCGCAGCAGCGCGGCCAACCCGGCCGCGGTGACGGCGCGGGGCGGACGGACGAGCACGGCGCGGCGAGGGTCCCAACCAACCTGGACGGCTCCGTCGGGTCGCAGCAATACTGGCATCGCCGGATCGAGCGCATACGACGGCGTCGCCGACCGCGACAGCGGTTGGGGGTTCACGCACAACTCGGCACTGTGCCACCCGCAGCGCGCCAACCGGCTCAGTTATCCACAGAGCCGGCCGCCCCGTCCTGGTCGGAGCCCGAATCGATGTCCCGCTCGAACTCGGCGATCACGTCGTCGATCCCACTGGTGTCACCGCCGATCACCCGGTCGATGAATGCGGCCGGCTCGTCGAGGTCCTCGGAGTTGGGGAGGAGATCCGGGTGCTGCCAGACCGCGTCGCGGGCATCCACACCGGCGGCCTGGGTCAGGCGTTCCCACAGCACCGCGGCCTCCCGCAGTTTTCGGGGCCGCAGCTCCAGACCCACCAGCGTCGCGAAGGTTTGCTCGGCCGGACCACCGGTAGCCCGGCGCCGGCGCAGCATCTCGCCGAGGGCGGCGGCGCCGGGGATTCTGTCGCCCAGTGCCGCGGTCACCACGGTCTGCACCCAACCTTCGATCAACGCGAGCAGGGTTTCCAGCCGTTCGAGCGCCTGGGTCTGCTCCGGCGTCGCCTTCGGCTCGAAGACGCCTTCGTTCAGGAGCTGCTCGATGGCAGCGGGATCGCTCAGCGACGACGGATTGAAGTCACGTGCCAGCTCTTCGATTCCGGTCATATCGATCTTCATGCCGCGGGCGTAGGCCTCTACAGCGCCGAGCAGCTGACTCGCGAGCCATGGCACGTGGCTGAACAGCCGGTGATGCGCCGCCTCGCGGGCGGCCAGGAAGGTTACGATTTCCCTGCGTGGCTGCTCGAGCCCGCCGCCGAGCGATTCGATGGCGTCCGGCAGTAGCGCCGCGACTCCCTTGGGTCCGAGCGGCAGCCCGATATCGGTCGAGGTGAGCACTTCGCGCGACAATCGGCCCAGCGCCTGGCCCAGTTGCGAGCCGAAAGCCATGCCGCCCATCTGCGACATCATCGACAGCAGCGGACCGGCCATGCTTTTGGCTTCCTCCGGCAGCGCGCCCGCCCATACCGTCGCGATCTGCCGGGCCATCGGATCGCAGAGCCGCTTCCAGGTCTCCAGGGTATTGTCGACCCAGTCGGTCGGGCTCCACGCGGCTGCCTTGGTGGTGCCCGCGGGCAGTGAGGTCACGCCGTCAAGCCAGGTCTCGGCAAGGTGCACCGCATCGGCGATCGCCGAGTTCGTCGCGGCCGGGATTGGTGCCACGGATCCGATCGAGCTCGACGCGACTTGCCGGGCCAACTGGTAGTTCACCGGGCCGGAGTCCTTGCCGGCTGCCATCACGGTGCCCGCGCCGCTGAACATCTGACCCAGCCGGGTGAAGATCTGCCCCAGATCGGCCATATCGAAGTCGCCGCCGCCGAGACCGAACGGGTCAGCCGAGCCCGAGCCGGACTCGGGTTCGTTCTTCCGCCGCTTGTCGCGGTCGGGGTCATCTCCGGCGGAGAAGCCGAAAGGCAGATCGGCCATAAGTCAACGGTACTCATCGGCACAGCAAGGTGCGCAGTCCGCCATCACGCTCTCAGTGAACGGGTCCCCAAATCAGCCCGGCAACGATGCGCGCCGTGGCGGGGTCCCCAGCTTG
>JAFAQO010000490.1 GCA_019246375.1 Mycobacterium sp.
TCCCGTCCAGACCGGATCAGACACTCGGTCTCATATGGCGTCAGCTCCACGTTCGCCGGTGCGCACCCGCACAACTGTTTCCACGGGGCTGACCCACACTTTGCCGTCGCCGATCTTGCCGGTGCGCGCGGCCCGAACGATGCTGTCGACAACCTTGTCGACGGCGAAGTCGTCGACCAAGACCTCGACCCGTACCTTCGGCACGAAGTCAACCGAGTACTCAGCCCCCCGGTACACCTCGGTGTGCCCCTTCTGCCGCCCATAGCCCTGAACTTCGCTCACCGTCATCCCCAGGAGTCCGGCCTCCTCCAGGCTGGTCTTGATGTCCTCGAGAGTGAACGGCTTGACGATCGCGGTAATGAGCTTCATTTCCTCTTTCCTCTTCAGCCGGATGTGCAGTAACCGAACTGGTGACAACCGCCAAGTCGTAGCCGCTCTCAGCGTGCTCAGCTTCGTCGATGCCCGCGGCTTCATCCTCCGCGGTGAGGCGCAGACCGATGGTGTATTTCAGGACTAAAGCCAAAATAGTTGTGCCGACAGCCGAATAGGTCAGAACACTGAAGGCGCCGATTACCTGTCGCGATAGCTGGTCGAAGCCGCCGCCGTAAAACAAGCCGGGCGACACACCCGGAACCCCGGCGATAGAAGTGGCCTGCGGCGCCGCGAGCAGACCGACCAACAAGGTCCCCGCCAGCCCGCCGACCAGATGCACTCCGACCACATCGAGCGAATCGTCGAAGCCGAACCGGTATTTGAGACCGATCGCTAGTGCACACAGCACGCCGGCCACCACGCCGATCACCAGTGCGCCCACCACGTTGACCGACGAGCACGACGGCGTAATGGCGACCAGCCCAGCGACGATGCCCGATGCTGCCCCCAGCGACGTCGCATGCCCGTCGCGGATGCGCTCGGTGAGCAACCAGCCGAGCATGGCGGCCGCCGTCGCGACGGTCGTGGCCATGAACGTCGACCCGGCGGCGCCGTTGGCGCTCAGCGCCGAACCGGCGTTGAACCCGTACCAGCCGAACCACAGCAGCCCCGCGCCGAGCATCACGAAAGGCAGATTGTGCGGTCGCATCAAGGTCCCCGGCCATCCCCTGCGCTTGCCAAGGACGATGGCGAGCACCAGTCCGGCCGTGCCGGCATTGATGTGGACGGCGGTACCGCCGGCGAAGTCGATGGCATGCAGCTTGTTGGCGATCCACCCGCCGTGGGCTGCCGAGACCTTGTCCGCGGCGAAAACCCAGTGTGCGACCGGGAAGTACACGACGGTCGCCCACAGCCCGGCGAACAGCGTCCAGCTGCTGAATTTCAACCGGTCGGCCACTGATCCGGAAACCAGGGCCACCGTGATGATCGCGAACATCAGTTGGAAGGCCACGAAGACCGTTTGCGGCACCGTGCCGGCCAGCGGGATCTGGACCGCCGCGGTAGACGTGCTGGGATCGGCCGCGACAGCATTGCCGCCGATGAGGCCCTTCAGGCCCCAGTATTGGGTCGGGTTCCCGGCGATGTTGTCGACGTCGTCGCCGAAGGCGAGCGAGTAGCCGTAGAGCACCCACAGCACCGTCACCACGCCCATCGCGCTGATGCTCATCATGATCATGTTCAGGACGCTTCTGGCGCGCACCATCCCGCCGTAGAAGAACGCCAGTCCCGGCGTCATCAGCAGCACGAGCGCGGAGCTGGCCAGCATCCATGCGGTATCGCCGGTGTTCGGCACGCCCATTGTGGGAAAATGATCCACTCGCCCTAACCTCCTTCAGGCCGAAGCCACGGCCGGCAATGTGTGACCGATGACCCGGTGAAAAAGACAATGCGCAGTGGTTGTTTCCAAAACCGGCGCTGGCGGGTTTCGCGGGTGTTACGGGATGCTCACATGGCGATCGCCAGCTCGGCGGAGCCGGGCGCAGCGGGTCGCCATCGTGCTCACGGCCGATCGCCAGCTCGGCGGAGCCGGGCGCAACGGGTCGCCATCATGTCACCCGGTTGGTATTAACCGAGTAGAGCGTCGACGAAGGCGCCGGGCTCGAACGGCGCCAGGTCGTCAGGGCCCTCACCGAGGCCCACCAATTTCACCGGCACCCCGAGCTCCTGCTGCACCCGGAATACGATGCCGCCTTTGGCCGTCCCGTCTAATTTGGTCAGCACCGCGCCAGTGATGTCGACTACGTCGGCGAATACTCGCGCCTGCGCCAGCCCGTTTTGCCCAATCGTGGCGTCGAGCACCAGCAAAACCTCATCGACGGCGGCCCGCCGCGTCACCACGCGTTTGACTTTGCCGAGTTCGTCCATCAGGCCGGTTTTAGTGTGCAGCCGCCCAGCGGTGTCGATGACGACGACGTCCGCGCCTGCCGCGATGCCCTTGTCGACGGCGTCAAAGGCGACCGATGCCGGGTCGGCGCCCTCGGCTCCGCGCACCACTTCGGCGCCGACCCGGGCCGCCCAAATCTGCAGCTGATCGGCGGCGGCGGCCCGGAAGGTGTCGGCCGCACCGAGAACGACCCGCCGCCCGTCTGCCACCAGGACGCGCGCCAGCTTGCCGACCGTGGTGGTTTTGCCTGTGCCGTTGACGCCGACGATGAGCAGCACCGCGGGATGATCGGCATGCGGCAGGGCGCGGATCGAGCGGTCTAAATCGGGCTGCAACTCGGTGACCAGAACATCGCGCAGCACGGCGCGGGCGTCGGCCTCGGTGCGCACCGTGCTGCTGGCCAGCCGGCCGCGCAGTTGGGACACCACCGAGGTGGTTGCTACCGGGCCCAGGTCGGCGACCAGCAGGGTGTCCTCGACGTCCTGCCAGGAGTCCTCGTCGAGGTCGCCGCCGCCGAGCAACCCGAGCATGCTGCGCCCCATCGTGTTCTGCGATCTGGCCAGGCGGCCGCGTAGTCGTTCCAGCCGGCCCTCGGGCGGTGCGATGGCGCCGATGTCGGGGGCCGCGGGTGCAGCTGGCGCGGCCGGCGGCGGGGGTGCCGGCGGCGCGGCCGGCTCCAGGTCTGGAGGTGTGATTATTTCCAGCTCCGGCAGCTCAACGTCGGAGATCGGGCGCTTGACGGCATCGCGCGGAACGGCTGCGTCGTCGCCCACACCGGGCAGTCCGGTGGTGTCGATCCGGTCTACCGGTTCGGCGACCGGTGTCTGGCTGAACGTGATACCGGACGACGTGGTGTAGCCACCCGAACGGTCTAGTGTGCCGGTTGGCTGACGTGCGTTAAGGCTGATTCGGCGCCGGCGGTAGCGAACCAGGCCCGCGATCAGCGCGGCGATGATGACCAGAACGGCGGCGACCGCGATGGCGATCCACATTGCGTCGGACACCGCTCAAGGCTAGCCGGGGCTCAGAAAGAAGCCGGGACCAGTTGATCCACCTGCAGTCCACGCATCCGCTGCGAGATCACGGCGGTGATGCCATCACCCTGCATCGTTACGCCGTAAAGCGCGTCGGCAACTTCCATCGTCGGCTTTTGGTGCGTGATGATGATGATCTGGGACCGCGCCCGCAGTTGTCCGAACAGCCCTAGCAATCGATGCAGGTTCACGTCGTCCAGCGCCGCCTCAACTTCGTCCATGACATAGAACGGCGACGGTCGGGCCCGGAAAATTGCCACCAGCATCGCCACCGCGGTCAGCGCCTTCTCCCCACCGGACAGCAACGACAGTCGCTTGATCTTTTTGCCGGGCGGACGGGCGTCCACCTCGATCCCCGTTGTGAGCATGTCGTCGGGATCGGTCAACCGCAGGCGGCCTTCCCCGCCCGGGAACAGTGCGGCGAACACCTCGCGAAACTCGCGTTCCACGTCTGTGAAGGCGTCGGCGAACACCTGCAGGATGCGGGCATCGACGTCGGCAATGACGTTGAGCAGGTCTTTGCGAGCAGCTTTGACGTCTTCAAGCTGCGTCGAAAGGAAGTTATAGCGTTCCTCCAGCGCGGCGAACTCCTCGAGCGCCAGCGGATTGACCCTGCCCAGTTCGGCCAGTTCCCGCTCGGCACGCTTAGCGCGCCGCTCCTGCGTGAGCCGGTCGAACGGCATCGGTGCGGGCACGGTCACCTGCTCGCCCCGCTCGCGGGCTTGCTCGTATTCGGCCAGCTCGAGCTCCGTCGGAGGCAACGGAACCTCCGGGCCGTATTCGGCGACCAGGTCGTCCGGCGCCATCCCGAACTGCTCGAGCACCATCTGCTCGAGCTGCTCGATGCGCAGCGCCGCTTGTGCTTTGGCCAACTCGTCGCGGTGCAGCGACTCGGTCAGCACGGCGATTCGGGTGCTCAACGTGTCGACCTCGGCGCGGACGGCAGCCATCGCCGCCGAACGCTCTTGACGCTCAAGGACTAGCCCGTCGCGGGTCTGCGACGCGGACTCGACCGCCTGGTTCAGCCGTCCCGCCAGCAGCAGGCCGGACTCGGCAACGGCCGCAGCCACCGCCGCCGCATGCTCGCGCGCGGCCCGGGCCTGCTGTGCGCGCTGCCGCGCCTCCCTTTCGGCCGCAGCCGCGCGGCGCAGCGAATCCGCCCGTCCGCGAACGGCATTGGCTCGTTCTTCGGCGGTCCGTACCGCCAATCGGGCTTCCACTTCGGCGGCCCGGGCGGTCTCGGCGGCGGCGGCGATCTGCCGGCGGTCGACGGGTTCGGCCGCGGAAGGGCGTTGGCTCTGTTCGGCGTTGCGCAGCCGCGTCTCGAGTTCGCCGAGTTCCTCGACGGTGTTGGTCCGCACCGCCTCAAGTTCATCGCGCTGCTGCAGCAGCCTGCGCCACTCCTCCTCGCCCGCCCGAGCCTCCTGGCCGAGCCGGCCCAGCTGCTCGTAGATCGCCGAAATGGTTGCGTCGGATTCGTTGAGAGCGGCCAGGGCGTGCTCGGCAGCATCCTGGCGGGCGGCCTGCTCGCTGAGCGCGCCGGACAGCGCCGCGCTCAGCTGGGCGGCCTGCGCTTCGGCTGCGGTCAGCTCGGCGCGCGCCTTGTCAATCTCGGAAGTGAGCTCGATCACGCTGGGCTTGCGGTCTGAACCGCCGCTCACCCAGCCGGCACCGACCAGGTCGCCGTCGAGGGTCACCGCCCGCAGTTGCGGACGGGCAGCAACAAGATCCAAGGCGTCAACCAGGCCGGCGACCACCGCCACATCGGACAGCATGGCGATCAGTGCGCCTCGCAGCCGCGCCGGTGCCTCGAGGAGGTCGAGCGCCCACCGCGTCCCCTCGGGAAGCGCATCGGGGGCCGGCTCGTCGGCGGGCCAGTCACCCAGCACGATGGCCGCGCGACCCCCGTCGGCTTGCTTGAGCGCGGTCACCGCGGAGCGGGCCGCACCGAAGCTGTCCGCGGCGAGCGCGTCAGCGGCCGCCCCGAGCACTGCCGCGAGCGCCGTCTCGTAACCTGGGCGCACCTTCACCAGGTCTGCAACCGACCCGAAGAACCCGGTGCCGTTGTGGTGTTGACTGAGCCAGGCGGCGCCGTCTCTACGCTCGAGGCTCACCGACAGCGCGTCGATGCGGGCGCGCAGCGACGCCACCTGACGTTCGGCGGCGCGCTCGGCGGACTGCAGCTCGGCCACTCGTTCGTCGGCCAATCGCAATGCGGCCACGGTGCGGTCATGGTGTTCGTCGAGGCCGACCTCACCCTGGTCGAGCTCACCGACCCGGCCCTGCACGGTCTCGAACTGCGCCTGCGCCTGCTGTGCGCGGGTCGCGGCCTCTTCGATGCGCTCCGACAGCCGGTTGATGCTGTCATCGATCGGTTCGACCCGCGCGCGCATGGTCTCGACCTGGCCGGCCAGCCGCGCCAGCCCCTCGCGCCGGTCGGCCTCCGCGCGGACCGCCGCCATGTGGGCGCGTTCGGCCTCGGCGACCCTGCGTTCACGCTCGACAAGCTGGGCGCGGGCAGCTTCCAGCCGGCTACGAGTTACCTCCAGCTCGCTCAGCAGCTGCTGCTCAGCCGCCGCGACCTGGTCGGCTTCGGCCTCCAGCGCGTCGGGGTCGGGCCCGCCGGTGGTGGCCGGCTCGATGTCGAGATGTTGAGCCCGCTCGCTGGCGATGCGGACCGTGGCGCTCACCCGTTCGGCCAGCGCCGACAACCGGAACCATGTCTGCTGCGCTGCTTCGGCGCGCTGCGAGAGCGCGCCAAGCGCGGTTTCGTGGGCGCCCAGCTGCTCGGACGCCACGGCCAGCCGGGCGGAGAGTTCGTCGTGCTCGCGGCGCAACACGGCCTCCGCCTCAGCGGTTCCGGTCAGCTCGGCCTGCCGGCTGACCACATCGTCGGCGGCCAGGCGCAGGCGGGCATCACGTAGGTCGGCCTGGATGGTCTGGGCCCGGCGGGCCACCTCGGCCTGACGCCCCAGCGGTTTGAGCTGACGGCGCAGCTCGGTAGTCAGATCGGTGAGCCGGGCCAGATTCGCTGACATCGCGTCAAGCTTGCGGACAGCTTTTTCTTTACGCTTGCGGTGCTTGAGCACCCCGGCGGCTTCCTCGATGAACGCCCGGCGGTCTTCCGGCCGCGACTCGAGGATCTCGTTGAGCTTGCCCTGTCCGACGATGACGTGCATCTCGCGGCCGATACCGGAGTCGCTCAGCAGCTCCTGAACATCCATCAATCGGCAACTGGTGCCGTTGATCTCGTATTCGCTGGCGCCGTCGCGGAACATCCGGCGGGTGATCGACACCTCGGAGTATTCGATCGGCAGCCCGTTATCGGAGTTGTCGATGGTGACGGTGACCTCGGCGCGGCCCAGCGGCGCCCGCGAGGACGTCCCGGCGAAGATGACGTCTTCCATCTTGCCGCCGCGCAGCGTTTTAGCGCCCTGCTCCCCCATCACCCAGGCCAGGGCGTCGACCACGTTGGATTTGCCCGAGCCGTTGGGCCCAACCACCGCGGTGATGCCCGGCTCGAAGCGCAGAGTCGTCGCCGCGGCAAAGGACTTGAAGCCTTTGAGCGTCAGACTCTTGAGGTACACGACCTGCCAGACTACCGGCGGGCTGCCCGGCGAGGCGGTTAGCGCGCGCTGAATCCGTTGATGTCCTCAG
Organism: Mycobacterium sp.; assembly: GCA_019246375.1. Taxonomy (GTDB): domain Bacteria; phylum Actinomycetota; class Actinomycetes; order Mycobacteriales; family Mycobacteriaceae; genus Mycobacterium. The sequence goes on from JAFAQO010000490.1 coordinate 7,009, forward strand.
TCTGCTCTGACCAGTCGGCCTCGACGGCGTCGACGCGACCGGGCGTATCGCCGCTTTGTAGCAGGTCAAGCAGACGTTGGCAGGTGTCGCGGGCCCCCTGAGCGACGACCAGCACCCGTCCGTCGAGGCGGTTGGCGACGTATCCGGTCAGACCCATTTCCAGCGCACGGGAGCGGGTCCACCAGCGGAAGCCGACTCCCTGGACCCGCCCGCGCACCAGGGCGTTGAGCCGAACGTCACGCTCCGACATCGGCGATCCCAAAGCTGACTTTGGTGCCGGTCTTTAGAGTTCGTCCGACGGTGCAGACCTGGTCGACCGCGCGGTTGACAACCACCAGCAGCCGCGCCGCCTCCACCTCGGTCAGACCCGATAGATCTACCTCGAGGGTCTCCTGTAGCAGCGGATAGCGTTCCTGATCACGGTCGGCGTCGCCCGACACCCAGACCGCCGCCTGGTAGTCGTCGCCAAGGCGATGGGCCAGCGGCTGGTCGCTGGCCATGCCGCTGCACGCGGCCAGCGCGATCTTGAGCAGCTCACCGGGCGTGAAGACGCCGTCGACATCTTCCGACCCGATCAGCACCTGCGCGCCCCGCGAACTGTGCCCGGTGTAGCGGCGGGAACCCGTGCGTTCGACCCACAGTTGCGTCATGGGTTCTTTTCTACCGCGGTTCCCGGCGCCGAGATTGACGGCCGCGCGGAAATTCCGGTAGGGCACGACGCTGACGTCTATCTCGACGCGGCGACGGCGCACCCGATCAACACCGATTCTCCGAGCGAAGATTCCTCGCGTTGGCAGGCATACTGCATCCCATGGCCACCGTCGTCGCATTCCACGCCCACCCGGACGACGAGGTGGTCCTCACCGGCGGCACGCTCGCGCGGGCGGTGGCCGCCGGGCATCGCGTCGTCGTCGTCACGGCGACCGACGGGCGCATGCAAAACGAGGACGACGGTTGCCGCCTCGACGAGTTGCGGTCGAGCGCAGACATCCTCGGAGTGCACCGAGTCGAGTGCCTTGGCTACGCCGACAGCGGCTACGGGCCCGTGTTCTACCCCGATCCGCTCGGACGAGTCAGGTTCGGGCGAGCCGATCTCGATGAGGCGGCGCAGCGGCTCGGCGAAATACTTCGCGCCGAAGACGCGGATCTGTTGCTCAGCTACCAGCCCAACGGCGGCTACGGCCACCGCGATCATGTGCAGGTGCATCACGTCGGCAAGCGGGCCGCCGAACTTGCAGCGACCCCGCGAGTACTCGAGGCGACGATGCCGCGCGAATTACTACGCCGGACCAGTGATCTCGCTCATCTGCTGCGTCTACCCGCACCGTACGACCCGGACGTCGTCCGCACGGCCTACGCTCCACGAGCGACCATCACCCACCGGATCAACGTCTTTCATTTCGCACAGCAGAAGCGAGATGCCCTCGCCGCCCACCGCTCGCAGATCGGCAGCACCGGCCTGGCCGCGCGAATGTTCAGCGTGCTGCTTCGACTGCCACCTCAAGCGTTCGGCCTGCTGTTCGGCCGTGAATGGTTCGTCGATCCGGCGTCATCACCGGCAACCACGCGCCGCGACATCTTCGATTAACGCCGCAGCGACCGCCGAGTGTGCAGGTTGTGGACGCCCGCACTCGGGCGGTTTTCGCCATCACCCCACAGTCGGTGGCCATCGTCATCGCCGCGGTCGGGGCTGACACTTCGGGCAGTAGAACGAGGAGCGGTTCATGAACTTCTCCCGGCGGATCACCGCGGCACAGCGCCGGCAGCTTAGGCCGGCGCGACCGTAGGCGTTCAAAGATCGGTCGAAGTAGCCGGACTCGCCGTTGACGTTGACATACAGCGAATCGAACGACGTGCCGCCCTGCGCGAGCGCATCACCCATCACGTCGGCTGCCGCCTGCAGCACCGCCGTCAACTGCCGGCCGGTCAAGGAGTCGGCGGGGCGGGCGCCGTGCACCTTTGCCCGCCACAGCGCCTCGTCCGCGTAGATGTTCCCGATCCCGGACACCACGGTCTGGTCCAGCAACTGGCGCTTGATCTCGGAATGCTTGCGCCGCAAGACCTTGGTTACCGCCGCGACGTCGAAGCGCGGGTCAAGGGGGTCGCGCGCCAAGTGCGCGACAGGCGCCGGCACCACACTGCCGTCCACGGTCACCAGATCAGCGAGCAGCCACCCGCCGAACGTTCGCTGGTCGACGAAGCTCAGCGCGGTGCCGTCGTCGAGCAGCGCAGCGATCCGGATGTGGTCGGTTCGCGGCACAGCGCCCAGCAGCATCTGCCCGCTCATGCCGAGGTGCACGACGAGCGCCGTGTCGCGTTCCGGTCCGTCCAGCTTGAGCCACAGATACTTACCGCGCCGATCGGTGCCGGTGACCAGGGCTCCCAGCAGCCGCGCCGTCAAGTCGGCGGGCCCAGCCTCGTGGCGACGCACCGCGCGGGGATGGTGCACCCGGACGGCGGTGATGGTTCTACCCGCCACATGGGCCTGTAGGCCGCGTCGGACCACCTCAACCTCAGGTAGTTCGGGCATCTGATCAGGCGCTGTCGAGCGCGTGCAGTGCCTCCCAGGCCGCAGATGCGGCGTTCTGCTCGGCTTCTTTCTTGGATCGGCCCAGGCCGGAGCCGTATTCGGTGTCCGTCACCAACGCCACGGCGGTGAATTCCTTGTTGTGGTCCGGGCCGGTGGAAGTGACGACGTACGACGGCGCGCCCAGGCCGCGGGCCGCGGTTAATTCCTGCAAGCTGGTCTTCCAGTCCAGGCCGGCGCCGAGTGTGGGCGCGGCGTCCAGCAGCGAACCGAATAGCCGCAGGATCACCTGCCGGGCCGCGTCGATGCCGTGCTGCAGATACACCGCACCCAGCAGCGATTCCATACCGTCGGCCAGGATGCTGGATTTGTCGGCCCCGCCGGTGTTGGCCTCGCCGCGGCCAAGCAACAGGTAGGCGCCCAGACCGTCGTCGGTCAGCCGCCGCGCGACATCGGCTAATGCCTGGGTGTTGACGATGCTGGACCGCAGTTTGGCCAGATCCCCCTCCGACCGGTCCGGGTGCCGGTGGAAGAGCTCGTCGGTGACTGTCAGCCCCAGGACCGCGTCGCCGAGAAATTCCAAACGTTCGTTGGTGGGCAGCCCGCCGTGCTCGTAGGCATAGCTGCGGTGGGTCAAGGCTAACGAGAGCAGGTCATCGGGCAGGTCGACACCGAGCGCATCAAGCAGCGTCTGTCGGGATCGGATCACCGCTCACTCCGCGGGCCGGCGTCCTCGTCCGACTTCAGCAGTCCGGCCAGCTTGGCCCAGCGCGGGTCGATCAGGTCGTGGCGATGACCGGGTTCGGCGGTTGCCAGCGGCACGCCGCATTCCGGGCACAGTCCCGGGCAGTCCACCCGACATACCGGCGAGAAGGGCAGTTCCAGTCCGACGGCGTCGATGATCGGCTGCTCGAGGTCGATGGTGTCGCCGACGACTCGGCCAACTTCGTCTTCTTCGGTAGTCGCGTCGGTCGCGCTATCCGGATACGCGAACAGCTCAGTCAGCGCCACTTCGACACGCCCGGTGACCGGTGTCAGGCAACGGGCGCACTCGCCGGTCGTGGGCGCCTCGACCGTGCCCGTCACCAGGACGCCCTCGAACACCGACTCCACCCGCAGGTCCAGCTCCAAGGCCGCGCCCCGCTCGATCGCGATCAGCTCTACTCCGATCCGCGCCGGACTGGACACCGTGTCATGCAGCGCGAACATCGCTCCCGGGCGTCGTGCCAGTCGGGCGATGTTGAGGGTGAGCGGCGAGGTCCAGGTTCGCTGCGCCGTGGGGCTGTGGTGCCTCGCCATGGCGCAATTCTACGGGGCGGCCAGCGTCGAATCCGACCCGCGCGGTGACGATGCGGGCCGTCTTGCGGCCCGCGCAGGAGCCGCGCCATCGAACCTGCGGTGACGATGCGGGCCGTCTTGCGGCCCGCGCAGGAGCCGCGCCGTCGAGCCTGCGGGCGCCTACCGGGTAGCGTAGTCGTGCGTGCCGGCCGCGGTCCGGAGTTGGTGACGCCCGCGACTGACGGAGCGCAGCGTGCCGTTGAGGTGGTCCTCGAACTCGGCGAGCTTGCTGTCGACGTAGATGTCGCATTCGCCGCGCAGCCGGTCGGCTTCGGCGTGCGCCGCATCGATGAGCCGCGTGGCCTCCGCGTTGGCGGATTGCACCACTTCGGTCTCTGACACCAAACGCTGCTTCTCCTTGATGCCTTCTTGGACGGCCTTCTCGTACGAGATGTTGCCGCTTTCGACCATCCGGTCACATTCCGCCTTGGCGCGGCTGGTGCTGGCCTCGTACTCGCGTTTTGCTGAGGCCGCGATGCGGGCCGCCTCTTCGCGGGCATCCGCGACCATCCGCTCGCTGTGTTGGCGTGCCTCGCCGACCATCCGGTCGGCCTGCGCATTGGCCTCGGACAGTATCCGGTCGGCCTCGGCGCGGGAATGGTTCAGCATCGACTCCGACTCCGTAGTCGCCGACGACACCATTGAATCGGCATGCGCTTTAGCTTCGTGGAGCATCGAGTCACGCGCGTCGAGCACATCCTGGGCGTCGTCGAGCTCGCCGGGAATTGCGTCTTTGATGTCGTCGATTAATTCCAGGACGTCGCCGCGGGGCACCACGCAGCCTGCCGTCATGGGCACTCCGCGGGCTTCTTCGACAATGGCGCCCAGCTCGTCCAGCGCTTCAAAAACTCGGTACACGGCAGCACCCTTCCGGCATCGTTGTTGTTACCAGTGTGCCTGTTGTTACCGCTGTGACCGCGCTGCCGCACCCGGTGTGTCGGCCTTTTGACGTGACGAAGATGTGCCATCACCTGGACACCGCCGCCATTATGTCGGCTTGCGCGGATTTGCGGCAAACGATGCCCCGCTTGCCCCGCGCCCCGCGGGGACGACATCATCAGGCAAAATAGCGGCGCGATGCGCGGCCAGGCCGCGGCAAAGCGTATACCTGGATGTGCATATACCCCCCGTGGTATATGCACATTGCCGCGCCAGGCTCGCTGCGCAACGCGCAAACCAAAGTGGAGGGGACAGTGGAAGTGTTGGGAGCGATCGGACATGCGCTGGCCCTGGCCGGATCGATGACCTGGGAAATCCTGTGGGCGTTGGTCGTGGGTTTCGCTTTGTCGGCGGTGGTGCAGGCGGTGGTGCGACGCTCGACGATCGCCTCCCTGCTGGGTGATGACCGGCCCCGCACCCTGGCGCTCGCCGCCGGGCTTGGTGCCGCGTCGTCGTCCTGCTCATATGCCGCGGTGGCGTTGGCGCGATCGCTGTTCCGCAAGGGCGCCAACTTTACGGCGGCAATGGCATTCGAAATCGCCTCGACCAACCTGGTAGTTGAGTTGGGGATCATCCTTGCGCTGCTGATGGGCTGGCAGTTCACCGCCGCCGAATTCGTCGGCGGCCCGCTCATGATCGTGGTCTTGGCGGTGTTGTTCCGGCTTTTTGTGCGTTCCCGGCTCATCGACGCTGCCCGCGAACAAGCCGAGCAGGGAATAGCCGGCTCGATGGAAGGCCATGCCGCCATGGACATGTCGGTCGGCGGCAAGGGCTCGTTTTGGCGGCGGCTGTTCTCACCGCAGGGCTTCACCTCGGTTTCCCATGTGTTCGTCATGGAGTGGACGGCGATCTTGCGTGATCTCGTCCTTGGGCTGTTGATCGCCGGCGCCATCGCGGCCTGGGTACCCGAATCCTTCTGGCGCCACTTCTTTTTCGTCCAGCATTCGACGCTGGCAGCGCTGTGGGGACCGATCGTGGGGCCGCTGGTGGCGATCGCGTCATTCGTCTGCTCGATCGGCAATGTGCCGCTTGCCGCGGTGCTGTGGAATGGCGGTATCAGCTTTGGCGGCGTCATCGCGTTCGTCTTCGCCGACCTACTGATCCTGCCGATCCTGAACATCTACCGGAAGTACTACGGCACCGCGGTGATGCTGACGCTGCTCGGCACTTTTTACGCGGCGATGATCGCCGCCGGTTATCTGGTCGAATTGCTGTTCGGCGCAGCACGTCTCATCCCGAGCCACCGCACCGCGACGGTCATGCATGCCGGGATTTCGTGGAACTACACCACCTGGCTCAACATTGTGTTCGTCGCGTTAGCCGCGGTGCTCGTCGCACGATTCGTGACTACAGGCGGCATGCCGATGCTGCGGATGATGGGCGGCTCTCCCGACGCAGTGCACCCGGCGCACTGCCATGAACACCAGCACGGTGACGGGCACGGCGCTCAACACTGACGCGCAGGCGACGACAGCGCCGTCGTCGAATGGCAACCACGATCGCACACCGCCTTTTCCGAGGAGCATCCTTTCCGCTGCAGGAGATGCGACCATCGTGGTACCCAGGCCGGCGCCAACATCATTTCCCTGGAGCGGCACTCCACCGCCATTGTGACGGAGGCTGGGCCGCTGGCCGCAGGCCACCACAGCTCACCAGCATTTGCTTCAAGCTGACCGCAGCTTTTCGGCCATCCGCCGATTCACCGGTTCGGGCAGCAACTCCGAGACGTCGCCGCCCAGCGTGGCGACTTCTTTGGCCAGCGACGACGACACGAATGAATACCGCGGCGCGGTTGCGACGAAGAACGTGTCGACACCGGCGATGTGCTTGTTCATCTGCGCCATCTGCAGTTCGTATTCGAAGTCGGTGCCCGAGCGCAGACCCTTGACGATGGCAGTGAACCCGAGCGAACGGACGAAGTCCACTACGAGGCCTTGCCCGGACTCCGCCCGCAGATTCGGTAGGTGTGTCGTCGACTCGTTGATCATCGCGATGCGCTCGTCAAGGTCGAACATGCCTTTTTTGCTGGGGTTGACCAAGATCGCGACGACCACTTCGTCGAATTGGGCGGCGGCGCGTTCGAAGATGTCGACGTGGCCCATCGTCACCGGATCAAACGAACCTGGGCATACCGCGCCGGCCATATGCGCCGCTCCTCCTCATCGCTTCGCTCTGCATCGTCGCCGGCGGCGGCCCCATACGCTTCGCTCTGCATCGTCGCCGGCGGCAGCCCCATGCGCCGCTCCTCCTCATCGCTTCGCTCTGCATCGCCGCCGGCGGC
>JAFAQO010000005.1 GCA_019246375.1 Mycobacterium sp.
AGGCCGTCGAACCGGCGCCACCCCAAAAGTCACCGGCAGCCAGCACATCACGAATGATGGACTGGTGCTCGGCCTCCAACGAGGCGGCCTGGGCGCGAACCAGCGCGCCGTGCGCGTCGACGTCGCCGAACTGATAGTTAATCGACATTTGTGTGGTCCTCCTGACCGGTAAAAGGTGGGTTAGCTGCTCAGAATCTGTTGCGAGGCTTGCTCTTGCTGCTCGTAGTTGTTGGCGTCGCGGATCAGCCCGTCGCGCACTCCGTGCAGCATGTTGACGATGTTGCGGAACGCCTGATTCATCTGGCCCATGGTGTCGTAGGAGGTGGCCTGCGCGGCCCCACTCCAGCTGGCACCGGCAATGTTTTGCGAGGACGCCCACATCTTGCGGGCCTCGTCCTCCACCGTCTGAGCATGTACATCAAACCGGCCCGCCATCGAACGCATGGAGTTCGGGTCGGTCATAAAACGGGTAGGCATTTCCTTATCTCCTTAATCTCGAAATCGTGGTGTGATGGTTACTCGGGTGGCTTGTACGGTTGGCTGAGTCGAAACAACTTGTCGGATCTGCTTTCTCGTCACCCGACGGCCGCCCAAGGTGGCACCATGGGCGGGCGGACCAAGAACCGGGTGTCCGTAAGAGCGGCACCGTCTGTGCCGCGGGCTATACCAGCCAGCGGCATCCCCGGCATACCTACCGCCGCCGCCGGAGGCGCGGCCAGCGGGGTGCCTCCCAACGCCGAGCCGAGAGAGCTTGTCGGTGGGGCGATCGCGGTCCAGGCCGGCGGTACCGACAATGGCCCGAGCAAGGCCGCCCGGCCTAGACCGCCCGACACCGCCCCGCCAAGACCTCCCAGCCCGCCCAAGTCGCCCAATCCGGCTGCCGTACCTGCTGCGCCACTCGCCGCACCCGCAGCATCGCCCGCCGCAGCCGCAGCACCACTCGCGGCGTCTCCCGCCGCACCCGCGGCGTCTCCCGCCGCACCCGCGGCCCCACTTGCACTTTGGGCCATACTGCTGAAGCTGGTCAGGAAGGAACCTGTCTGGCCAACAGACAGCATCCCGTTGCTCCCGGCCGAAGTTGCGGTGCCAAAGAATTGGGAGTTCAAGAACGAGTTGCTTCCGAGCGGGTTGAGCCCATTGAGAAGGTCCCCAAGCCCGGACGAAGACGACGTCGACGACACGGGGGACGCCATGCTTTGCAGCGCAGTGGGTAGGGCCGAAGTCAGCTGCGACAACGTTGCCTGTGAGCTGCCGGCCGAGGTGCCGGTGGCTTGGGTGACCGCCAGAGACTGCCCGGCCAATGCACCAGGGCTCGTGGTCGGCGCGGGCGCGGTGAACGGTGTCACCTTCGATGCGGCCGCCGACGATCCGGCATAGCCATACATTGCGGCCGCGTCTTGGGCCCACATTTGACCGTAATGGGCCTCGGTGGCCGCAATCGCCGGGGTGTTTTGACCGAGAACGTTGGTCGCGACCAGCGTTGCCAGCTGAGCGCGGTTGGCCGCGATCACCGGTGGCGGCACTGTTGCCGCGAATGCGGTCTCGTAGGCGCCCGCCGCCGCGGTGGCCTGGGCCGCGGTCTGCTCAGCTTGGGCGGCAGTGGTGTTCATCCACGCCGCATAGGGTGCGGCCGCAGCCGCCATCGATGCCGACGCGGGACCCTGCCAGCCCTGGCTGGTCAGACCGGAAATCGCCGAACCGTAATCGGCTGCGGTCGAACGCAAGTCAGCGGCCAGCCCGTTCCAGGCGGCAGCGGCCGTGAGCAGCGGCGCCGAGCCGGGACCGGAATATATTCTGGCGGAGTTAATCTCCGGTGGTAATGCGCCGAAATCCATCAGCACTGACATCGCTACTCACCTCCTTTACCTGGCGGCAATCGTGTTGGCGGCCTCGGTAGCCGCGTATGACTGGGCGCTGGCGCCCAGAGTGTTTACGAATAGTTCATGGACTTCCGCGGCCCGTGCGCTGACCGCCTGATACATCTGCGCGTGTGCAGCGAATTGTGTTGCAGTCAAAGCAGAAACCTCATCCGCCGCGGCAGGAACCACGCCCGTGGTGGGCACAGCGGCGGCCGCATTCTGCGTGGCCATAGCCGAACCAATCCCCTGCAAGTGGCTGGCGGCGGCGGCCAAGATTTCCGGCTGTGTGGTGACAAAAGACATCGGACTTCTCCTTACGGAAACAGTCGAACCCAGGCACCAGCGGTCGCCCTAGGGCACGCGCCGGTGCCACATACCTGCAATCAGGCAAGCATGCGAAAGATGGTTTAGCGCAAGCCGATTAGACGACGAGTACGGCGCCGGGGCCGGATCGGAACGAAACGGTCATCGGACTTGGATACGGACTATCGTCAGGACTCATCTCGTTCTCACCTCCTCACGGCCAGGGCACACGGGGATGCCAGCAGTTGCACAGTGGGATGAGAGCACCCGACAAATCAGCCGGGCGGGACACCCCTCTCGTCTGAGCTTTGGCACTGCACGGCGTATCCGTTAACAGGAAGCCACTTGGGCTCAACCCTTAAGCCGGGAGGAGCTGTCCTGACCCTGGGCGTCTCTCGACGTTCGAGGTCAGTGGCCTATATCCGTGCAGACGCCTCACCTAGCGAGGTGTATGCACCGACAATACTGACACCGAAAGCACCGTCGGTCAACCTGACATCCGGAAGATCCGGTGAATACTCGGTTAAGAAGCGTGCCAGGCATCGGATCCGCCGGCTGGACCGTGGTGCCGCCGACTTAGGGTGCTCTCACTTCGCTTGAAAGCTGGGGCATCTGAGCGACCAAGTCGGGCAGCCGTTCGGCGCCGTTCCAAAAGCCCGCGACTGCAACCACTTCCTCGATCAGAGCCGTAGGTTGGCCGGCGGTTAACACTTCGTCGCAAACCACTGTGCTTCGGCGGTGATGAATTTTTTCTGACTTGTGTTTGACGGGCACTGGGTGTGAGTGCCAACATGAATGTGCAAGCACCTCGCTAGGTGAGGCGTCTGCAGGGACACAGGCCACTGACCCCGAACGTCGAGAGACGCCCAGGGTCAGGACAGCTCCTCCCGGCTTAAGGGTTGAGCCCAAGTGGCTTCCGGATAACGGATACGCCGTGCAGTGCCAAAGCTCAGACGAGAGGGGTGCGTACCTGCGGGTTCGCCGTCGGGTAACTCGTTCCCCTCCTGTGCTGTGCGCTGTGGTGACACCGGCGTGTGTCCTAACCATGAGGAGGTGAGGGCGGGATGAGGCCGAGCGATAGTCCCTATCCGTATTCGAGATCCGCTTTGTCCCGATCCGGTCGCGGCATTCCTTCTGCCGCCTGAGCTTTAGCGGACGCCGTTTCGTTTGTACTCGTGCACTAGTGGTGTGCGGGGCGGTGCAGCGCGCTCGGATTCGCTCGGGTGGGCGAGATGGCTTTGTGGTATCTGGTTGGGCTTCCGGCAGGAGATGATCATGGCATTTGTTGTCAAGCAACGTATTTCACCGGCCTGCGGGTGGACCAAGCTGCGCGCAAGTCGGCATGTAGCGGGCCCGCTGCGCACACGCCGCAATCTGACTCCGCAGGAGCGGGCCAACCTGTATGTGTCACGGATGCCGCTGGCCGTTATCACCGCATGCACTGAAAGCGCTCGGTTGTGACGGTGGATATAGCCGAGTACTCCGTGCGCCAACGTAGTTCGTGTGTAGGGCCCACGCGTCCGCCGCACGCCGGCTCTGCATACTGCGCGCCTATCTGGTCGTTACGTGCGTACTAGTCGTTGTCAAAATCGTCGTAAGCCGGGAGCGCGTCAGGCTTCCGAAAGGAGAAAATTGTGACTTTTGCTGGCCCACAGCGTGTTTCGGCACCTGATAGACCGGTGATAATGCCTGCACGCTCACACGTGCTGAACGCGATGCTGCCCGAGAGCAGTACCGAACGGACCTGGCGCGCCCTCAGTTTGGTAGCTGGAATTTTGCAGGCCGGCGTCGGTTTGCCTGTCCCCCTTGTCGTCCGATGACCATCGCTGAGGCGGGCCGCCCGGTCCTCGTACCCGAGTTGTACCCCCCCGCGCCAGCGCCGTTGGTGGGCCTGCGGACAGGACGGCGACGGCGGCTTGTCGGGTTGCTGCGCAGCATTGGTCCCGAGCTGCTCTCCGGGGCCTGCGACAATGACCCGACCAACGTTGGTACGGCCGCCGCCGTGGGCGCTGCCACCGGTTACCAACTGGCCTGGGTCGCACTTCTGGTAGCGCCCCTGCTAGGGGTGGTCCAAGTCATCGCAGCCCAAGTCGGCTCAGTGGCAGGCGGCGACCTGCAGACGCTCACGCTGAAGCGCTATGGCCGGCGTGTAGCCGGCGTTCTCTTGATGTCGGTGCTAGTCGTCAACATGGTCACCCTCGTCGCCGACCTGCAAGCCGGCGCGGTCGGGTTCGGGCTGTTGACCGGCGTGGACTCCCGCTGGCTGGTGGCGCCGCTGGGCCTCGCACTGGTCGGGTTGCTGCTTGTCGGCAAATACGACGAGGTAGTAGGGGTATTGCGCTACCTGCTGCTTGGCTTCCTGGCGTTCGCAGTGGCCGCGGTCTTGGCCCATCCCGACTGGTCGCGCCTGGCCGTATCCAGCCTGATTCCCAGGCTGTCGCTCGATCGCGACGTCATGGGCGGCGGGCTTGCCCTGCTCGGCACCGCGCTGACCAGCTACGTGTATGTATGGGAGACCATCCAGCGGGGATTCGAAGAACCGCCCGACCTCACCATCGGTAGCCGCGGACTGGCCCGGGCAAAGTTCGGTGCCGTCATCGGTGCGGTGTTCACTGCGGTGATCTTGTGGTTCATGCTGGTTGCGTCGGCGGCCACTCTGGGGAAGCAGCACGAGGCAGTCAACTCGGCACAACAGGCAGCGCAGGCACTACGTCCCATTGCCGGCCCGCTTGCGAGCGACCTTTTCGCCATCGGGCTTATCATCTCCGCCGTCAGTGTTCTGCCGGTGCTGATGGCCAGCACCGGCTACATCGTGGGCGCGCAATTCGACTGGCGCCGCGGGCTGTCCGAGCCGGTCAGCCAAGCTCGGGGCTTCTATGCTGTCCTGGCGGCGTCCGTCGGCTTGGCCGTCGCCGTGACCCTGGCCAACATTTCCGTCATCACCATGCTCGTCGCGGCCAGCGTGATCGCGGGATTCGGGACACCCATCGGCCTGGTG
>JAFAQO010000007.1 GCA_019246375.1 Mycobacterium sp.
ATCGTCACCGCGCTGGTCGGCAAACTCGGTGACCTGTTTGGCCGCAAGGCGGTGTTCCTGGCCGCAATCGGGTTCTTCTTCGCCGGGTCGATCCTGTGCGGCGCGGCGCAGTCGATGACCATGCTGGTGCTCGCCCGCGCGCTCCAGGGCGTCGGCGGCGGCGGCATCACGGTCACCGCTACCGCGCTGATCGGCGAAGTGATTCCGCTGCGCGATCGTGGCCGCTACCAGGGTGCCCTGGGCGCAGTGTTTGGCGTCACCACGGTGGTGGGCCCACTATTGGGCGGCTATTTCACCGACCACCTGACGTGGCGGTGGGCGTTCTGGATCAACGTGCCAGTCTCGATCGTGGTGTTCCTGGTAGCAGCCGGGACCATACCGAAGTCGGCCAATCGCGGCAAACAAGTCATCGACTACACCGGAATCTTGTTCGTCGGTCTCGGCGCCGCCGGTCTGACCCTGGCCACCAGTTGGGGCGGCACCACCTACCCCTGGGGGTCGCCGACGATCATCGCGCTGTTCGTCGCCTCGGTGGTGGCATTGGCCATCTTCGTATGGGTGGAGAGCCGAGCCGCCGAGCCGATCCTGCCGCCTCGGCTGTTCAGCAGTCCGGTCTTTACTGTGTGCTGCGTCCTGAGCTTCGTGGTCGGGTTTGCGATGCTGGGCGCGCTCACCTTTCTGCCGACCTATATGCAGTACGTGGACGGGGTTTCGGCGACCGCATCGGGGCTGCGCACGCTGCCGATGGTGGCTGGCCTGCTGATCACTTCGATGGGCAGTGGTGTCCTGGTCGGGCGCACCGGCCGGTACAAGATCTTCCCCATTGTCGGTACCGCGGTGATGGCCGTCGCGTTTCTGCTGCTGTCTGAGATGAAGCCGTCGACGTCTGCACTGCTGCAATCGGTCTACCTGTTCATCTTGGGTTTCGGCATCGGGCTGTGCATGCAGGTGCTTGTGCTGATCGTGCAGAACACGTCGAGTTATGACGACCTGGGTGTTGCCACCTCGGGTGTGACGTTTTTCCGCACGATCGGCAGTTCATTCGGCGCAGCGATTTTCGGTTCGCTGTTCGACAATTTCCTCACCAGCCGCCTTCACTCGGCGCTAACGGCGAGCCGGGTATCGGGCGAGGCGGCGAGTTCGCCGGAGGCGTTACACCGGCTGCCCCGCAGCATGTCCGCGCCCATTGTCCAGGCCTACGCCGATTCGCTTGACCTGGTGTTCAGGTGGGCGGCGCCGGTAGCAGTGGTTGGGTTTTTCCTGGCGCTGCTGTTGCGGGAAGTCCCACTACGGGATATCGGCAAGAGCGCCGCTGATCTCGGCGAAGGGTTCGGCATGCCAACGAACCAGTCGTCGGAAGAGCTACTGGAAATAGCGATCGGACGCCTGCTGCATCAGAGTGCTCCGGGCATGCGACTGCGCAGCATCGCGATGCGGCCCGATTGCCGGCTCGACGTGGCCGGACTGTGGGTTATATTGCGAATCCACCGGTACACCCGCTTATTCGGAATTGCACGACTGACCGACATCGGCGACGACCTGGGAGTGCCGTACGAAGTACTCGAACCAACCTTCGACCGCCTGGTCCACACCGGCTACATCATGCGTGAAGGTGATGACATGTGGCTCACCCCGGCCGGCGCCCGAGAGGTCGACTTCGTAACGTCGTTGCTGCTCGGGTGGATCGTCGACAAGCTGGCCCGATCTCCCGCCTTCGAAGGGCGGCCGGACCGCCGTGAAGTGGAAGCCGCCGTCGAACGCATCGCGGGTCGAGCTGTCACGCAACGCGATTGGTACGCGGATCGACCGCACATCGCCACCGTCGCTACCCAACGCATTCCTCTGCCGGCTCCGGCACGCGGCGTACGATCTGCCCATGAGTCGAATCGGAACCTTCGCTGAGGACGACCTGTCCGGCTGGATCCTAAAATCTCCCGAGCTCGGCCGCGCGATCGGCGCGTTCAGTGACGCGGTCTACAACCGCAACCGCCTGCCGATGCGCACGCGTGAACTCGCGCGGATGGTCATCGCACACGACAACGAATGCGCCGTCTGCGTCAACACCCGCGACGGCGATGGGCCCGCGGCCGGCGTGGACGAAGAGCTTTACGACCACGCCTTGGAGTGGCGCACCTGGCCGGGCTACAGCGAAGGCGAGCGGCTGGCCGCGGAGTTCGCGCACCGATTCGCCACCGAGCACACCGTGCTGCGCGACGACGAAGACTTTTGGGCGCGGTGTCGTGAGCACTTCTCCGGCGAGTTGCTCGCCGACCTCGCCTTGTCCTGCGCGATGTGGCTGGGAATGGGGCGGGTCCTGCGGACCTTAGATATCGGCCAATCCTGCAAGCTCACCTTACCCAGCCGTGCCTGAGCCGCGGCCGCATGCCAAACTCTGCGGCAGCGGCATAATCCGCCCTGCACAATAACTGCGATGACGGCCACACCGCTTGCCGCCGCGGCGATCGCCCAACTGGAAGCGGAAGGCGTCGACGTGGTCATCGGCACTGTCGTGAACCCTGCCGGACTTATCCAGGCGAAGACTGTGCCGATACGTCGGACCAACACGTTCGCTGACCCAGGGGTTGGTGCCAGTCCGGTCTGGCATGTGTTCGCCATCGACCAGACCGGCGTCGCGTTCACCGACGATTTCGGCGTCATCGGTGATCAGCGTCTCCGCATCGACCTGTCGGCATTGCGGATCATCGGCGATGGAATCGCTTGGGCGCCGGGCTCCCTCTTTGAGCAAGACGGCACACCGGTTGCCGCGTGTGCCCGCGGAACGCTGAGCCGGATCGAAGCGGCGCTTGCAGAAGCCGGACTCGAGGCGATGGTCGGTCATGAAATCGAGTTCGTGCTCGTCAATCCCGATGGCGGCAGGCTCCCTTCGACGATGTGGGCGCAGTACGGCCTCGCCGGCGTACTCGAGCATGAGGCGTTTGTTCGCGACGTCATCGCCGCCGCCGCTGCGTCTGGCGTCGGGATCGAGCAGTTTCATCCTGAGTACGGGGCAAACCAGTTCGAGATTTCCCTGACACCGCTGTCACCGGTCGCCGCAGCCGATCAGTTCGTGTTGACCCGTATGATCATCGGCCGCGTTGCCCGCCGCCACGGGCTGCGCGTCAGCATCTCTCCTGCGCCGTTCTCCGACAGTGTCGGATCCGGTGCTCACCAACACTTTTCATTGATCGGGTCGACTGGACCGCTGTTCTCGGATGGCACCGGCACCCGAGGCATGACTGCGGCGGGGGAGCACGCGCTGGCCGGGTTGCTTCAGGGCCTGCCGCAGGCACACGGCATGTTGTGCGGGTCGATCGTGTCCGGTTTACGGATCAAGCCCGGCAATTGGGCCGGGGCGTATGCGTGCTGGGGCAGCGAGAACCGGGAGGCGGCATTGCGATTCGTCAACGCCGGCCCGGCGAACCCGTATGGGGGCAATGTCGAGGTGAAAGTGATCGATGCGTCGGCCAATCCGTATCTCGCGTCGGCGACGATTCTCGGGTTGGCACTGAACGGGATTAAACAGCAAGCTGTGCTGCCGCCGGAGACGACCGTGGACCCCGCTACGCTTTCCGATTCGGAACGCGATGACGCCGGCATTGTGCAGCTACCTAGTAGACAAATTGAATCGATTGCGGCCCTTGATACTTCGAAACGGCTACGCACTATTCTCGGCGATCCCGCGGTCGATGCGACGGTCGCGGTGCGCCGTCTGGAATACGAGCGCTACGGTGACCTGCCCCCCGAACAACTGGCGAAGAAGTTTCGCATGGCCTGGAGCGTGTGATCGTGGCGGTGTCAAAGGCCGCCGGTTCCGCTCTGGCACAGCACATCGCCGAAGTGCCGTTGATCGATCAGCACATGCACGGATGCTGGCTGACGGCAGGGGACCGGAAGCGATTTGAGAACGGCCTCAACGAAGCCAACACCGACCCGCTCGCCGACTTCGACTCCGCGTTCGATTCCCAACTTGGGTTCGCGGTGCGCGCCCACTGCGCGCCGGTTCTTGGC
>JAFAQO010000399.1 GCA_019246375.1 Mycobacterium sp.
CGATGGCGATCGCGATCCAGAGCCACAAGGGCACCGACGGCAGCGCGCCGCGTGGTATGTGCGCAAGCCGGGCTGCCGCCAGTACGAGCCCAGCAACCAGCCCGATCGCCAGCCAGCCCGGATAGTACGTCAGCAGCAGCGAAATAGTCAGAACCACAAGCAGCTTGGTGCCGGCCCACAGGTCATGGATGGGCGAACCCACCGGTACCGGACGCAGCAGCACAGCAGGGCGGGGCGTTCGGCGAGTCGGGCGGCGAGCCGGCGAGGTTGCGGTCACGACACACCTCCCGCCGTGGCCGACTCCGGCTCGAGCACACCATTGTTCAGATGTACGGTTCGCGGGCACAAATCCTCGAGACCGGTAAAGTCATGCGAGATCACCACTACGGTCAGATCCCTTTCCCTGCGCAAATCCTCGAGCAGCCGCAACAGGCCGCGCTGGCTCGCCCCGTCCAGCCCCGCCAGCGGCTCGTCGAGGATCAGCGCCCGCGGCGATCGCGCCAGCAGCCCGGCCAGCACCAGCCGACGCATCTGGCCGCCGCTGAGCTGGTCGATCCGTCGCTTGGCCAACGCCGCATCAAGTCCGACAACCGCCAACGCAGCAGTCACGCGGTCGCGGTCGTCGCGCGAAAAACCGGCCGCCGAGGCCACTTCGAGATCGACACGACTGCGCATCAACTGCAGGCGCGCCGCCTGAAACGACAACGCCACCGCGCCCACCTGCTCGTGCGTTGGGCGCCCATCGAGCAAGCAAGTACCGGTCGTCGGTATCGTCAACCCGGCCATGATCCAGGCCAGCGTCGACTTACCCGAACCGTTGCCGCCGTGGATCAGCAGTCCATCGCCTTGGTGCACCACGAAACTGACGTCGCGCAGCACCGCTTTCGCCCACGGGGTGCCGCTGCTGTATTCGTGGCCGACTCCGGCGAGTTCGAGCACCGGCGCGTGCGCCTCGTCGCCCGGCGCGATACTCGGCGCGGGCGCGGCTGTGGTGTCGACCATGTCGGTGTTATCCGGGGAATCACTGAGGTTGATCGCGCGGTCGGCGGACTGGGCCTCGCCGTTGTAGTGGGTGATGTGAATCAGGGCCGTTCGATGCCGTTTGGTCAAGCCGGACATGACGCCCAGCAGGGCGTCTCGGCCTTGCTGGTCGACCATGCTGGTGACCTCGTCAGCGATGAGCAGTGCCGGCTCCCGCGCCAATGCCGCTGCCATGGCGAGCCGTTGCAATTCACCGCCGGAGAGTTTTTCGGTCTCGTGTTCGGCGAGACCGTCCAGTCCGACTTCGTTGAGCAGCCTGTCGACGTCGATCGTTGTGCCCGACGGCAGCCCCCAGACGACGTCGTCGGCGACTCGCGTGCCCAGCACCTGGCTCTCCGGGTGCTGCATGATCACCGCGGTGCCGCCCACCCGACCCAGCCCAACCGCGCCCGGGCGTTCGACAGTGCCCGATGTCGGCTCGCGGCCCGCCAGGATCAGCATCAGGGTGGTTTTGCCTGAGCCATTGGCACCGGTGATCGCGATATGTTCACCAGCCCGTACATCCAGGTTGGTCGCGGGCAGCGCGTCCTGGCTCGTGCGCGGGTAGCGGAAGCGCACCTCTCTTAAGCTCACCGGAACCGGCGCTACCGGCCCGCTCTCGGCGCGCGCGTCGAGTTTGTGCACATCGGGGATGCCGAGCATCCGCTGGAGCACGCGGGACAGCGCCCACCAGCCGATCAGTCCCACGCTCAGGACGGAGAAAATGCCGTTAGCAAGGATCAGCCACGGCCAGTAATCCAGCGCGACTGCGAAATAGTGCTTGAGATCGTGGGCCGGCACCTCGAGCTTTACCCGCGCCAGAAACTCCGCGAGTCCGTTCACGTTGGCTGTGATGGCGGCGAAGAGCAGGTGGCGCAGCCGCACCAGCACGCCCAACGCCACAACCATCGCGGCACCGAAAACCACACCGGCGACAAGCGAAGTGACGATCACAGTCGGGGTGCCGCGGCGCCTGCGTTTGACGACACCGGTTAGTCCGCCGACATAAGCGCTATTGACAACAGTCATCAACCCGCCGAGCCCCGCGATCAGGAATGCGATCATGCCCGCGGCGACGGTCGCGGCGATGAGCACACGAAGGCGGTAGCGGTAGGACAGCAGCCCCATCGGCACGGTGCCAAGCAGTGCCAGTACCCCCGCGAACGGGACAACGACCGCGATGATCCCAGTGGCCGCGCACAGTGCCGCCATGACCGATGCCTGAGCCAATTCGACGGGCCGCAACGACCCAACCCATTTGTCGGGGGAGTTCGGCGAGCCGGTCGCGCTCATTGCATTGATTCTGCCAGTCGTCGGCCAGAGACCTTGCTCGCACCGCCATAGCGCACGCGAAATATCAACATGCCGCCGACAACTGATCTATTTAGCAAATCTATGCAATGATGGCGGTATGACTCTATCAGCCGCTGGGTACGGTGCCGCAAGCAGCGGCACTACGCGCACCCAGTCCGGATCGCGGCTAGGGGAAGATTTGCTCAGCGTGGTCGCCCGGCTCAACCGGATGGCCACTCAACGCATCCAGATGCCGTTGACGTCGGCGCAAGCCCGGCTGCTCTCCACCATCGAAAACTACGGCGAAGCACGAATCTGCGATCTTGCCGCCGTCGATCACTGCTCGCAGCCGACCATGACGACCCAAGTCCGCCGGCTCGAGGAAGGCGGCCTGGTAACCCGGACCGTCGACCCGGGAGATGGCCGCGCTGTCCGGATCCGCATCACTCCGCAGGGAATGCGGACCCTCTCCCGGGTTCGCGCCAACCGCGCCGCCGCGATCGAGCCGCGACTGGCCCGTCTCGAGCCCGAAGACCGCCAGGTCCTGGCGGATGCCGTCACGGTGTTACACCGCCTTCTCGACGATTCCACACCCGCACCCACGCCAAGTTCTTCCCGATAGGCCGCCGGCGCGACACGCACCGGCCGCGGTGGGTAGATAATCACTTGGTCGGGTAGACAACCAGGATTCGACCCAGCATGACGGGTGATGAAAGGTGGCGGCCATGCGGACGGACGCGTTCGCTTTCCCGTTGACCGTCTTTGCGGGATCTACGCGATACACGTTCTCCCCTGGTCGCGAGGTGACTGTAGGCCGGGACGATCGGGCTGACATTCCTCTCGACAATCCGGAAGACAACCAGTACACCTCCCGAATTCACCTGGTGTTGCGGTTCGACGGGAGGAACTGGTTAGCGATCGACCGAAGCCGAAACGGCATGTTCGTCGACGGCGAGCGAGTTACCACGGTCAACATTCGCGATGGGAATAGCGTCACCCTCGGCGATCCACAGCAGGGTCCACGATTGCTCTTCCGGGTCGGCGCCGCAGCCGAGCAGGCCGCAGGACCGCCCGACAGGCGCACACGTGGTGGGCCCGGGCAACCCGTTGCTCCGGGTCGACAGCCCGCCCGGGGAGGCTGGCGCACACCACTGACGGCTCGACCCTCCAGTTCGCCAGGTCCGCGGAAGTGGCCGCCGTCTCAGCCGACCACCCGATCGGGTCCGCCTTCGCGGTCTCTGTCTGAGCCGCCGACCGACCGTGTCCGGACGTCGCCCCCCGCTCAGCCACCCAGCCAGCCAACCGAAGCCCAACCGCCGGCGGCTGCGCCCACGTCCCGCCGACCCGAGCCGTCGCAACTGCCCACTGAACCCATCCTGGTAGCCCACCCGTCACCCCAGCCACCTGCCCCGCAGCGACCTACCCGGCCACCACCACCCAGGCAGCCGGGATGGGCGGCCGAGCAGGCACCGGTTCATCCGCCGGAACGACGTGCGGTTGAGCAGCCTTCGCCGGCAGCGCAACAAGAACTGCGACCCGACATCGGTGAACGCCGCCAGGGCGCTGACCACAAGAGCCTGGCTCTGGCCGGCCGAGTGGCCGGCGCTCTCAACAAGCTGCGCCCCCGTAGCACCGCGCCGCGGCCGCATGAAGAGGCCCCTACCCGCAAGTTGCCGCAGACCGGCGCCGGTACCGCGGCTGCGGTGGCGCCAGCGCGGCCCACAGCACCAGCGACGCGCGGGCTACAGGCACACCAGCTCAATGTCGCCGTCGACGGGCGGCAAGTGCTGGCAGAAGTCTCCTTCACAGCAAGCCCGGGCACGCTGACCGCCGTCATCGGTCCACGCGTAGCCTGCAAAACCGCGCTGATCGACACGCTCGGCGGCCTGCGGCAGCCCAGCTCGGGCGAGCTCATTCTGGACGGCCACGATGTCAACGCCCCGTCGGTGCGCTCGCGGATCGGGGTTGTGCCGCGCGAAGATGTGGTGCACCGCCAGCTCACCGTCGAACAAGCTGTGGGCTACGCCGCCGAATTGCGGCTGCCGCCCGACACCTCTGGCGACGACCGCCGTCGCGCCGTGCACCGTGTGCTGACCGAGCTGGAATTGGATTCACAGCGCACCGTTCAGATCGCCAACCTTTCCAATGAGGCACGCAAACGGGCATCGATCGCCGCCGAACTCGTCGCCGGACCCTCCATGCTCGTCCTAGACGAGCCGACCGCCGACCTGGACCCCGCGCAGGAACGCCGGACGATGGCGACGCTGCGCAAGCTCGCCGACCCCGGCCGCGTCGTGGTGGTCGCGACGTCATCGCTGGATCGGCTGGATGTATTCGACCGGGTGTTGTTACTGACTTCCCGCGGCGCGACCGCGTTCGCGGGCCCGCCCGCCCAGATCGAGGCTGAGCTGGGCACCACCGACTGGTCGGAGATCTTCGACCGGGTCAGCGCCGATCCTCAGGGCGCTCGGGAGGCTTTCCTTGCCCGCGAGGAGGCGCCGCAGCCCCCTCCGCGTCCATCGGAAGCTGCCCCGGAGCAGGCCCGTCTCGGACTGTGGCGCCAAATCGCCGTCGCTGCCCGTCGCCAGGCCTGGGTCATTGTCGGTGACCAGCGTTACTTCATTTTCCTGACGATCCTGCCGATCCTCTTCAGCGCGGTGGCGCTGCTGCGGCCAGGCCATACCGGTCTGGGCGAGGGAGACCCATACGGTGCGGGTCCTGACGAAGCCGTTCAGCTGCTGGTCGTGCTCACCATGGCCGCGGTCGTCATGGGCACCGCGTTGACGATCCGCGACCTGGTCGGCGAACGCAGCGTCTTCGGCCGCGAACAATCCGTCGGGTTGTCGCCGTCGGCCTACCTGGCCGCCAAGGTCCTCGTCTACAGCGTCATTGCTGCCATTCAGGCCGCCATCGTCACCACCGCGGTGGTGGTCGGCAAAGGCGCCCCCAGCAGCAGCGCGCTGCTGCTCGGCGACTCGGTCCTCGAGCTGTACGTGAGCGTGGCCGCCACGGCAATTGTCTCGGCGATCGTCGCACTGGCCCTGGCCTCACTAGCGAAGTACCAGGAGCAGCTCATGGCGATGGCGGTGCTGGTGCTATTGCTTGCGCTGGTGTTCTGCGGCGGAATACTCCCGCTCAACGGCCGGAACGCCCTGGCTGTGGTCTCTTGGTTGGTCCCGGCCAGGTGGGGCATGGCGGCCGCTGCGTCCAGCATTGATGTCGAACGGATCGACCTTTTGGCCACCCGTGACACGCTGTGGACCCACTCGACGGGCCAATGGTTGTTCGATTTGGGGATACTCATCGCCTTCGGTGTGGCCGGCATCGCCTTCCTGCGCTGGCGGCTGCGGCTACCCGCCCGCACTAGTCATGGTCCACACCACCGCGGCGATGAGCCGACCGACCAGGTGGGTCGCCGCAACGGCGGCAGCCCCGAAGAGTAGTTATCGAGAGGCGGCCTAGCACACCGGTTTTATGTCACCGGCGCGAGAGATCTACAGGTGCGAACGAGATCGGAGTCGACTGTGGAGCATGCGTCATCGAAGCCGGACCCGCGTCGTTGGCTTGCGTTGGTAGTGCTGCTGATCGCCGGCTTCATGGATCTGTTGGACGTCACAATCGTCAACGTGGCGATTCCGAGCATGCTGCGCAATATGCATGCCACATACGCCCAGATCGAGTGGGTCATCGCCGGCTACGTGCTGGGTTTCGCGGCATTGTTGATCACCGGCGGTCGGCTCGGGGACCTGTACGGGCGCAAACGAGTTTTCCTCGTCGGCGTTGCCGGATTCACTTTCGCCTCCGCGCTGTGTGGCTTCGCCGCCGATCCGGCCATGCTCATCGGGTCACGGCTGTTTCAGGGCGCGATGGCCGGACTGATGGTTCCACAGGTTCTCGCGACCTTGCATGCAAGTTTTCCGGCGGACGAACGCGGCAGAGCGCTCGGCGCTTTTGGGGCTGTGCTGGGCTCGGCCTCGGTGGCGGGCCTCATTCTCGGTGGAGTGTTAGTGCAGTGGAACCTCTTTGGATTGCAATGGCGTCCGATCTTTCTTATCAACCTGCCCGTAGGGCTCGCCGCCCTGGTGGCGGGATGGTTCGTGGTGCGCGATTCTCGGTCATCGGCGGCTACCCGGCTCGATCCGATCGGCGCCCTGTTCGCGATTGCCGGGGTCGTCATGCTGGTATATCCATTGACCGAGGGACGCAGCCTTGGCTGGCCTAACTGGACCTTCGTGCTTATGGCTGGCGGGGTGGCTCTGCTGGGCGTCTTTGTCGGCTATGAGGCGTGGTGCAGCCGCGCGATCGGCTCGCCATTGGTTTTCCTGAGTTTATTTCGGATTCGGGCTTTCTCCTCCGGCGTAGTGGCGTGGGCCATTTTCTGGATCGCACTTGGCGGCTTCTTCTTCGTCTGGACTCTTTACATGCAGGCGGGCCTGGGCTGGTCACCGCTGCGGGCCGGGCTGACCGCCACACCGTTCGCAGTCGGAGCCGCCATCGGCTCAGGGCTTTCGGTGCAGATACTTGCACGCCGCTTCGGGCGGCGGGTCCTTGAGGCTGGGGCGCTGCTCAACGCCGCGGGATTCGCCTGGTATAGCTGGGTCGCTGTCCACTACGGACCGCAAATCGCCTCGTGGCGGATGACCACTCCGCTGTTCGTGACCGGTATCGGCTTCGGCCTTGTGGTCGCTCCAACGGTCGACCTCATCATCACCGACGTTCCTGTCCGGCACGCGGGTTCGGCGTCGGGACTATTGACCACCATCCAGCAGGTCGGAGTCGCCCTCGGCATCGCTCTCGCAGGAGTCGTGTTCTTCACGCAACTCGAGCACAATTCCGATCGGGGTGTCGACGCCGTGACGCCTACCGTGTATAGACAACTCGCCGCCGCGCATATACCGGGGGCATACCAGGACGTCATCGTCGATGGGTTCCGCGTCTGCCTACGCGACAGATCCGCCGCCACTGATCCCACGCATATTCCTGCCAGCTGCCGGCCCCGACCGAATATGCCTAAGACCGTCCAAGACATCCTTACTCGGGCCGGCCTGCAGGCCGGCGCGCACAACTTCGTTGGCAGCTTCAGCCACACCCTCTGGTACGGCGTTGCAGTAATGATTGCCGTATTGCTCAGCGTCTTCGGTCTGCCCCACCGACTTCGTCCGAAAGAACTCGCCGACGCCCCAACCGCGGAAGTTATTTGATGTCACAAGTCTCACTCACCGCGGCCCCGGAGGCAGGTTACCGTCAGGTATGACCACTACTGCCGAGCATCTGCGCAATTCGTTAGACGGGCGTTGGCGCGACGT
>JAFAQO010000440.1 GCA_019246375.1 Mycobacterium sp.
CCGGCGCCCGCATGGTGTGGGCCGTCCCCGACTCGGGCATCGACCCCACCCATCCGCATTTCGGCACCAACCAGACGGTGACGGCCGACGCCGTCAAGCACCTGCACCGCGACTTCACCATCCCCTCCTCCCCTGACGCGGCGCGCGCCCCGCTAACCGACCGCTTCGGCCACGGCACCCACGTCGCCGGAATCATCGCCGGCCAGGCTCCCCGCGATCCGAACTCGGTACGGATCGCCTACAACAAACCGATCGCGCAAGACCTGCCGCAGTGGACGTCGCGCACCCTTGCCGAGGGCACCACCCTGTCCGGTGTCGCGCCGAAAGCAAACCTGGTCAGCCTAAAGGTCCTCGACGACAACGGGACCACGGTGTCGAGCGTCATCCTCGATGCCCTGAACTATGTGCGCCAAACCAACAGCGATGGCAGGGATCTGCGCATCCACGGCATTAACTTGTCGCTGGGCTGCCCATCGCCACCGACCGAATTCGCCGCCGGCCAAAGCCCGTTGTGCCGCGAACTCGATCTGCTGGTGGAGATGGGCGTTACCGCCGTGGTGAGCGCCGGCAACGCCGGCGCCACCGGACTGACCGCAGGCATCGGCGGCGACGTCTTCGGACAGCTGTCCACCATCACCGACCCCGGCAACGCCGCTGCCGCGATCACCGTCGGATCTGCGCACCGCTACCGGCCACATACCTACGGCATCACCTTCAACTCGTCGAAAGGCCCCACGCTGGACGGCCGGCGCAAACCCGACCTGGTGGCGCCGGGCGAAGCGATCACATCGGCGGGCACCGGGCAACTCGTCGCCGGCGTCCTCCCGCTGCAGCCCGGTCCCGGCGATCCGCCGGACCTGGCATGCTACATCGACGACAGCGGCACGTCGATGGCGGCCGCGCACGTCTCGGGGGCGGTCGCCGCGTTCCTGTCAGCCCGGACCGAATACATTGGCCAACCACAGCTGGTCAAACAGCTGTTCGTCAGCACCGCCACCGACCTCGGGCGCCACGAGTTCTTCCAGGGCGCCGGCCTGGTTGACCTCATGCGAGCTATGTCCACCGCCTGAATCCGGAAGGAGTCTCAATGTGACCGATTTCCAGGGATTGCGTTATTATGAAGTCGATTTCAACGCCGACGGCACACTTAACACGGCCACGGGAAGCGGTGATGGAGGCCTACCGGCCGCCGTGAACGCCGGCGGCATCACCGATCTGTTCGTTCTGTCCCACGGCTGGAACAATGGCGTGGATTCCGCCCGAGACCTGTACCAGTCCATGTTCGGACTGCTGGCCGCTCAACTCGGTGCTCACCTGCCCACCAGTGCCGCCGTTGGAATTATCTGGCCGTCGCTGCTGTTTCCCGACGACGACCCCGCCACCGCGCCGCCGGTGCCCTCAACCGGCGCTCAACTCGCGGCCGCGCTGACCCCCGCGTTCCCCAGCCAACAGCAACAGCTCGCCACCATCGGCCAGCTGCTTGACCAGCAGCCCCAGGATCCCAACGCGCTGATCCAATTTCATGATCTGGCGCAAGGATTGGTGACCACGCCGCCGCAGGGCGTTGAGGACACCGGTGAAGCCGCGCTCATGACCGCCGACACCGCCACCGCTTTCGGGCACGCCGCGGCGATGGCCCCCTCGAGTGCAGGCAACGCCGAGGGCATCGGAAACCCGTTCACCGGACTGTGGGACGGGGCGCGGGAAGTGCTGCGCACGATGAGCTACTACGAGATGAAAAACCGTGCCGGGGTCGTGGGCCAGCAGGGCCTCGGCCCGCTGCTTGCGAACCTCGGCAGCCCGCGTGGTGTGCCGCGAATCCACTTGATGGGCCACAGTTTCGGTGCGCGACTGGTCGCCTACAGCCTCGCCGGTCTGCGCCCTGACCAAACCGGCGCTGCCAGCCCGATCAAATCGCTGACCTTGATACAAGGGGCCTTCTCCCACTTCACGTTTGGGTCGCCACTGATGGTCGATCCCACCCGGTCCGGGGCGCTGGCCGGCAGCAGCGACCGGGTCGACGGCCCGCTGCTGGCCACCTTCAGCAGCGCCGACCGCGCCGTCGGCTGGTGGTATCCGGCGGCCAGCATGCTCGCCAACCAAGACAGCGAATCGGCCACCGACTTGGTGTATCGCTGGGGGGCCATGGGCCACGACGGATATCAGCAGAACCCGGCCCCGGCCGGCGTCGTGCTGCAGGCCGCCGGCAAGCCCTACGACTTCCAACGCACAACGTTTTATGACATCGATGCCAATGCTGTGATCTGCGCGAACCTTTCGGCGTTCAGCGGGGCGCACAGCGACATCCGTCACCCGGAGATCTTGTGGGCGGTCGTTTCGGCGGCGGGGCTGGGCGGGTGAGCACCAGCGACCAGAGGGCCAGTGCCCAAAATAGTCCGCGCTTGACAGCTGAACCGGAGATCAGCGAAATAGAATTCGCACTTGGCGTCATGACGGCATAGGAATCCACGCGGTGGTTAGCGCGGTGCCGCAACGGCAATCGCCTCTATCTCGACAAGCTGATCCGGGTGACCCAGAACCGCTACGCCGAGCAGTGTGCTGGGCGGGTCGTAGTCGCCGAAACCGCCTGCCACTTCGTGCCACGCCACAATCAGATCTTCACGACTGCCGCTGGACACAAAGATGGTCGTCTTGAGCACGTCATGCAAATCGACGCCGCACTCTTCCAAGGCAATCCGAAGGTTATCGAACGCCTGGCGCGTCTGCGCGGCGACATCACCTGGAGCGACTACTTGCCCTTGATCATCCAGGGGGCACGCACCCGCGGTGACGATCAGGCCGGTCTCCGGAGCGGTCGCGGCACATGCGTACGGCATGCCCGAAAAAAGCCGGCTGCTGCGCACAAGTTCTGCTGCCATGCAATAGAGTCTGTCATCGCCAAGAGCGCGGTGCGGCACGCAGGTCTGATATCGACGGCACATGAAACCGGCCCCCGCTGAGGGAACCGAATTTGAACCATGGTTTAGTGCTGCGGGCCATCCTCGAATCGGCCAGCGCCGCAGCCTCAGTGGAGCCGAGCTGACTGCGTGACGCTAGTGTTTACCGCCGCTCCGGATCATCGCGGCCAGCTGTTCACGGTCGGAGATGTCGAGTTTGGTACAGGCGCGGTACAGATGGCCCTCCACCGTGCGCACCGAAACCACTAGCCGGTCGGCGATCTCCTTGTTGCTCAGCCCCGCAGCGACCAGATTGGCGATCTCGCGTTCACGCATCGTCAACGGCAGCGGGTGCGCGGCCACGTCGAGTGCTGGGGTGCGAATGCCGCCGCATTCCGCGGCGAGACGGTGGGCGACGGCTGCGGCATCGACTGTGCGGCGCCGGTCGCCGCGCGCCTCGAACGCCGACGCCGCCTGCGCGGCCGCGTCCGCTGCCGACAACAGGGCACCAATCTGCTCGAATTGGTGCGCGGCGGCAAAGATCGCCGCGGCATCGCGGTCACGCACTGCCGCGGCGTGGGCGGCAATTGCGGCCGCCAGACGGCCGCCGACGCTTGTGGCGATGTCAATCAGGCGGCTCAAGCCGGACTCGTCGCCGAACCGGGCCGCGTCATGCAGCGCCAGCATCTCGATGGCCCGCTGGCCCGACTCGTCGGCGCGCCCAGCCGCGTCAAGCGCCAGCTGAATTGCGGCGCTGATGTTTCCCTCCGCGGCAGCCAGCCATGCCTCAGCGATGCGCAATTGCGGCCCGAACACCGCAACGTGTCTGCCGAACCGGATGCGCAGCTCAGCCACCATCTTGGCGCCCGGCCCCACTCGGCCGAGCACGCAATACGAGCGGGCCAGCAGCAGCCGCGCCGGAAAGCTCCACGACGCGGCCGATTCGGATGTCAACGCCGCAACGGTCTGCTCCATCGGCACGACGGTGTCGGCGAACATGCCACGGGCCACTCTTACGGTGCCGACCAGCACATTGGCCATGCCCCAGGCCACGTACTGGCCGGCCGAGGAAATCTGCACCAATCCAGCCGATCGCGTCGCCGCGGCGTCAAACTCGCCGGCCAGCACCAGCGCATGCACCTCACCGTAGGCGGTCAGGTACCACAGCAGGCGGTCCACCCGGC
>JAFAQO010000023.1 GCA_019246375.1 Mycobacterium sp.
AGGCGACGGCCGCCGCACCGCTGAGTGGTGTTCCCGCCTCCTGACGCTGACTCGCCGCTCCAGCTCTTTCGCGGCGGCCCCTGCCCGTGGCCTCACGCTGCTGGGTGTCGACTATCCACCGGAAGGCCAACTGGCCCAACGAATTTCAGTCACCCGCGAACTGCGCGTACTTGACTAGACACCCCGCGAGCAGACGCTAACTCGCACAAATCCGGCGATGGTAATGCGATTCCGCGTCTGCTCGCGGTAAGTGTGCGCGGTAGGGCTAGAGCCTTCCCGCGACGAAGTCGGCGGCCTGGTTCGCCATTCCCGCCTGGATGTAGGCGTTGGCAAGATGCTGGGGCCAGTTGTCTTTCCAGGTGTTCGGATCGGCCGGGTTGCAGATCGGATCGGCGCCGTGGCACAACTCGATGGTCCGGTCGTTGTAGGTCGGGTTGAAGTTGGTGATCGGGCCCGCCCATTGGCTCCCGTTGCCGAACAATGCGACGGCGGCGACGTGCTGATCGGTGCCCTGCGGGAGGGGACTGCGGAAACCGAACGCGGAGACAGGAACCGCGAGCACCACGTCGGTGACCGCCGCGCCGAGCGAGTAGCCGCCCAGTACCAGCCGGGTGTTCGGGCAGTTGTTGACCATGTACTGGACGTGCTGGCTCATGTCGTTGGCGCCAACGTCGACCTCCGTGTCGGCGGGGTACTTCACGGGGTATACGCCGATGTCCGTACCTCCAGCTTTGGAGCGGAGCGCGTTGATGAACGCGTTGCCGAGTACGCCTGTCCCCGGTGATTCCAGTCGGCCGCGGGCGAAGACCACTTCCACCGGCGGACAATTCGCGGCGGCGGCCCGCGGCGCTGCCCCCGGCGTCCCGGACGGTAGCAAAACAGGAGCAAACGTCAACGCGGCGGCGATCACGACCGCCGCTAGCCCGACCCCAACCGATTTACGCGCAAGCAAATCTCGCACAGCATGATGTTAGCGATTCGCGCCCCTGCGTTGGGCAGCTTGAAAGATTGCGCGAGTTAGCTCTCGCCGGCTGCTGAGCCCTGTGGCGTAGGTAGGAGGTCGCCCTATAGGTTCGACTGCAGGAGGGGGGAAGATGCTTGGGCGGTCGGGAGACAAAACGTCATCGTCACCGATCGAAGACAACAGGCACGAAGTCGACCGGCTCGGGCAGTTCGTAAGCGAGGCCAACCTGTCAGATCTCGGGTCGTCGCTACCCACGCTTAAACGCAACGTGCTCGATAGCATCGCGTGCGCGCTCGGTGCTCTTGACGGCGAGCTGATCCCGGCGATCCGCGCACAGGCCGAACAGTTCAGCAGCCAGCGCACCACCACGTTCATTGGTGGCGGTCGTACGTCGGTTGACCAGTCGGCGTTCTTCAACGCTGTCCTGGTCCGCTATCCCGACCTCCTGGACACCTTTCTGACCCCCGGTGGCCTGTGCCACCCCGCCGACAACTTCGGTGCCGTCCTGGCGATGGCCGAACACGTGGGCGCCACTGGCGCGGATTTCCTACTGGGCCTGGCCATCGCGTATGAAGTGCAATGCCGATTCAGCGCGCAGGTACCTGTTATGGCGCGCGGGCTCAATCACGCACTGCAGTTGGCGATGTCGGTGGCCGCCGGAACGTCCAAGCTGCTGGGTTTCGACACCCAGCACACCGCCTCGGCCATCGCCGCGTCCAGCGCTGACAACGTCTCTCTGGCCGCCGTGCACACTGAGCCTGTTTCGACGTGGAAAGGAATCTCACCGGCGATCACCGGCATGCGCGCGGTCTACACGACACTGCTCGTCGGCCGGGGCGTAACTGGCCCCCGGTCAGTGATTGAAGGCCCCAACGGTCTAGTTCAGCTGTTCGACCAGCCGATCGACTTCCGCACCGAAGACCACACGCTGACCGCCGTCGAGCAGACCTACCTCAAGCAGTACTGCTCATTGATCCATGGCCAGAACGTCATCGACGCCACTCTGGCCATCCGCACCCAACACCGATTCACTGGCGACGACGTCGCTCAGGTAAGCCTTGAAGTGTTCGATGGTGCCTACGACTTCGCCGGCGGGGGACGCTACGGCAATAAAGACCACCCGCAGACCAAAGAGCAGGCCGACTACAACTTGAAATATCTCAGCGCGGT
This sequence comes from Mycobacterium sp., assembly GCA_019246375.1. Taxonomy (GTDB): domain Bacteria; phylum Actinomycetota; class Actinomycetes; order Mycobacteriales; family Mycobacteriaceae; genus Mycobacterium. The sequence continues at coordinate 2,135 of JAFAQO010000023.1, forward strand.
CGCGCTGCTCGACGGCCAAGTCGGACCCGAACAACTGGAAACCGAGCGGGTCCGACGTGCCGACGTGCAGAGCCTGCTGCAGCGTGTGACTGTCACACCGGCTGAGGACCTCACCGCCGCCTACCCCGGACGTACCTCCATCCGCGTCCACATCACACTGCGCGACGGACGCACCTTCGACCGGGAACAGTCCGACTTCGAAGGTTCGCCAACCCGGCCCATGTCCTGGGAACGCGTCGTGGAAAAGTTCCACTGGCTGGCCGAGCCGTTCGCCGACGAAAGCTTGCAGGCCGCTATCATCAGCGCCGTCGAGAAACTCGACGACATTCCGATCACGGAGCTTACCGGTCTGCTGGCGGCGGTCAGTCCCACACCGAAACGCCCGCGCAGCCGCGGTCGGCTCTGAGCTGACCGGTGATGCTCGACGAAAATGGATCTGGACAATGGCTTTAGCGATAGTGGTTCCGGAGCCAATGGATCGCGCAGACGAAGGGGAAGCATGCGCGCGGTGAACTCTAGGCGCTCTTGCCTGAGGCACGATCGTGCGCATCGGTCCCGCGTGACGCGTTGCGCCGTAATGCTGGTCGTCGTTGCGCTAACATGCGCGCTCGCCTGCTCAGAGCCGACCCGATCGCCAACCGCATCGACGTCGACGGTCACGCCGCCCAGAAGACCGACGACGGTCCCGCCCGCGCAGCCGCGGCTGGCATCGAACCCCGCGCAGCTGGCCGATGATCTGGTTGCCGACGAGCACGCGTTGCGCAACCGGTCGTCGTCGGAGGTCGTGCTGATGCGGGCCGCGCGCCGCCAACGGGCCGCCTACCATGCCCTTGGTTCGCATCCCGAGTGGGACGTGATCGCGCACCCGCGGATCCCTCGGCCGTTGCTTCCCGTCTATGAAGGCAACGTCGGCGCGCAACGGCAGTTCAACGCGATGCTTGCGAGCGATCCACAGTACACACTGCCTGCCTGGCGCATCGACCCACCCGCGCCAGCCGACAAGCTGCTCGGTTACTACCGCAAAGCGGAGGCGGCGACCGGCGTCGGCTGGAACTACCTTGCGGCGATCAACCTGGTCGAAACCGGCCTCGGCCGCATCATCGGCGTGAGTTCTGCTGGCGCGCAAGGTCCCATGCAGTTCTTACCGGGGACGTTCGCCGAATACGGCGACGGTGGTGACATCCTCTCGCCGCATGACAGCATCATGGCGGCCGGTCGCTTCCTCGCGGCGAACGGTTTCGTCCACAACCACGACCACGCCATATTCGCGTACAACAATTCGGACCAGTACGTCCAGGCGATCGATGACTACGCCGCTGTGCTCGCAACCGATCCCGGTGCGTTCGCCGGCTACTACCGGTGGGATATCTACTACCACACGACTGCGGGTGACGTGCTCCTGCCGATCGGTTACGTCGCAACCTCGCCGATCCCAGTGTTCGAGTACTTGGCGGCCCACCCGCAGTAAAAATCCGGAAGGCGCTGCCAGCCGGCCGGCACCCTGGTGGAGCGACCAGCGACGGCAGCCGCCAGCCACGCGTTTCCGGCCGATCAGCCGAAGCGGCCCAGGCCGGCGGTATCTTCTAGCAGATCGGCGGCACTGGCAACGCTTTTGGCGGGCTTGGTCATTTGGTTGGCGACCTCACGGGCTCGAGCGACGTATTGCTGAGTGAGGATTAAGCTCAGATCCGCGACAAGTGATTCTTCGGTCGTGGTCGAGAAAGGCTGCGCAAAGCCGACTTTCAGCCGCTTGACCGCGTCTGCCCAGATCGGCTGGTCATGCCCGATCCACAGGATCAAGGTGGGGATTCCGGCTCGCATGCCTGCGGCCGTGGTGCCGGCGCCCCCATGGTGGACGACCGCGCGGCAACAGGGAAGGATGGCCGCGTGATTCACCGCGGTCACAACCTTGACATTGTTGAAATGCGGGATGCGGGTGAAGTCATTTGCCCCGGAGCAAATCAACGCCCGTTCGCCTAGCTGCGCGCAGGCCGCGCTGATCATGGCGAGCATCTCAGTGGGAGATGGGACCGGCGTGCTGCCGAAGCCGAAGTAGATCGGCGGCGTCGCAGCGGCAATCCACGACAAGACCTCGTCGTCGGCATCGGTCGGCAACTCCAAGGTCAGCGCGCCGACGAAGGGCCGTCGCCTGCCCTGTTCCGGCCATTCGGCTGCTAGCCCGGAAAAGCACAGCGCGTCGTAGGCCTGGATTTCCAGCGATCCGCGTTCCACCATCTGTGGTGTCGAGGGTCCGGTTGCCTCCGGCAAGCCCAGTGCACGGCGATGGGCGTCTTCAGCGTTTTTCATGATGCGCCAATGCAGCCACCCAACCGGCAAGACCTGCGGGAAGAAGTGCAGCGCTGCCAGCGGAATGCGGTGATACTCCGCGATGTTGGCGGCGAGCCCCTGCTCGCTCATGCCCGCCAATAGCAGGTCGGCCCCATCTGCCAACGCCGTCAGCGTCGTGCCCATCTCCACCCAGACCTGGGTAACATGCTCCATAACTTCGGGCAGCGCGGTGATCGGATTCTGGATCTTGCCGACGAAGTCCTCGTCGTGTGGCAGCGCCTGCGAGTCCGGTCCGTAGGCGACCACAGCAAGCCCTACCGACTCGACGAAGCTAAGCATGTTGGGCGGGACCGCCATGCGCACCACGTGACCTCGACGCAGCAGCTCCCGACCAACGGCGGCGCAGGGCTCGACATCGCCACGAGTTCCATAGCTTGCCAGCACGAATCTCATCGCCGGAGCCTACCTATGATGCCTACACGTCCAAGCGGGCGAACTGGCTGTGTCGGTATCGCTCGACGCATCTCGACCAGAACTCTATACGGGCGGAAGGGACCGACCGCCGCGGCCTTTAAACTGCGGGTATGGATTGCGGCTCCCGGCAGAAATCCATGGTTCCTAAGGGCTTGCTACAGATCGAGGACTGCCTGGATGCCGAGGGCGGCATCGCTTTGCCACCGGACGTCACGCTGGTATCTCTTATCGACCGCAACGCGGCGAATATCGGTGACTCGGTGGCGTATCGCTACGTGGACTACACCCGCTCAGCTGACGGACAGGTCGTCGAGCTGACCTGGCGCCATTTTGCTATCCGCGTGCGAGCCGTCGCTGCCGTCCTGCAGCAAGTCACAACTCGCGGTGACAGGGTAGCGATCCTCGCGCCGCAAGGCCTCGACTATGTCGTCGGAATGTACGCGGCGGTCAAGGCGGGCGCGATTGCGGTGCCGTTGTTCGCGCCGGAGCTGCCCGGCCATGCTGAGCGTCTCGACACGGCGCTGCATGATGCAAGGCCCAAAGTGGTACTGACCATAGCGGCAGCGACCGAAGCCGTCCAGGCATTCCTGCTCAAGCTGCCGCCCGTTCAACGGCCGCAGGTCATCATCATCGATCAGATACCCGACACGGCGAGAGAAGCTTTCGCCCCAATCGATTTCGACCTTGACGACATCTCCCATTTGCAGTACACCTCGGGCTCGACACGACCCCCGGTCGGCGTGGAGATCACCCATCGCGCGGTCGGCACCAATCTGCTCCAGATGATTCTGTCGATCGACCTACTGGACCGGAACACCCGCGGTGTCAGTTGGTTACCGCTCTACCACGACATGGGCCTCTCGATGATCGGCTTTCCCGCGGTATACGGCGGCCACTGCACCTTGATGTCGCCAACTGCTTTCATCCGTAGGCCGCAGCGGTGGATTCGAATATTGGCTGATGAGTCGCGCACCGGCCGCGTGGTCACCGCCGCGCCGAACTTCGCCTGCGAGTGGACTGCACAGCGTGGCCAACTTGCGCACGGCGAGGATGTCGACCTGCGCAATGTCGTCATGATTATCGGTTCCGAACCGGTCAGCATTGATGCGATGAGGACATTCGAGGATGCGTTCGCGCCCTATGGGTTACGGCGCACGGCGATAAAGCCTTCGTACGGCATGGCTGAGGCGACTTTGTTTGTCTCGACCGTCGACCCCGCCGCTGAGCCGACGGTTGTGTATCTCGACCGGGAGAAACTGGGCGCCGGTCATGCGGTACGAGTTGCGGCTGATTCTCCCAATGCCGTGGCACAGGTGTCGTGCGGTCGGATAGCTCGCAGCCAGTGGGGCGTGATCGTCAACCCTGATACCGGTGAAGAGCTGCCCGAGGGTCAGGTCGGGGAAATCTGGTTGCAAGGGAACAACATCGGTCGCGGCTACTGGGGACGGCTTGCGGAAACCAGATTGGCGTTCGGCGCCAAGCTCCAATCCCGGCTCATGGACGGAAGCCACGCTGACGGCTCACCGGCCGGCGGCGCATGGCTGCGCACCGGAGATCTGGGCATGTATCTCGGCGGTGAGCTCTACATCACCGGCCGAATTGTTGAGCTGGTCATCATCGACGGCCGCAATCACTATCCGCAGCATATCGAGGCCAGCGCCGCGGAAGCCTCGCCCGTCGTGCGGCGCGGATATGTCGTGGCGTTCTCCGCGCCGGCGAACGACGTGCCGGGATCGAATACCGACGACACAAGCGAACGCCTGGTGATCATTGCCGAACGTGCGGCCGGCACCGCCCGTGTCGATCCGCAGCCGGCGATCGAATCGATCCGGGCGACAGTGGCGTACCGACACGGCCTGACGGTGGCTGACGTGCGTTTGCTACCAGCTGGCGCTATCCCGCGCACGACCAGCGGCAAGCTGGCGCGCCGGGCCTGCCGCTCCCAGTACCTCGGCGGCGTATTGGGTCACCAACGTCCTTGATGCGGCGACCCGCTCAATGAAAAGCTGACCCGATGCAGTGGAATACATTGCCGGACAACACTCACGGTGCCTGCTGATAGCGGGGCCGTTGCCAACCGGAAGAGCCCTTCCCGGTCATCCGCCAGTAGCCCCGTCCGTCGAGTAGCGCGGCAGTTCAACGGAATTGCGATTACCATCGTCATGAACGGTTAATCTCATCGAGATGGACAGCCCGCGCATTCCCGTCGAACTTCGCGAACGCGATCCCGAGTTCATCCGCGCAATGCTGCCCCCACTGTGGTTGGCGTCGACAGTGTGGTTCCGAGCCGAGGTCGATGGCTTTGAAATTGTTCCCGACGAGCCGGTGCTGTTCGTCGGCAATCACAGCGGTGGCGGCGCCACCCCGGACACGTTCGTCTTTCTTCTCGCCTACAACACCTTCTTCACCGTCGAAGGTCGCCCGCTGTACGCGCTGGCGCACGACACCGTCACGGCCGCACCGGTTGTCGGTAAGTTGAGCCGCAAGCTCGGCGTTGTTCCGGCCGACAACTCCTTCGCCGAAACAATCTTCGCCAGTGGCGGCTCAGCGCTTGTCTACCCCGGCGGTGATGTCGAGGCTCTGCGCCCCTGGCGCAACCGGCACAAGATCATCTTCTCAGGTCGTCAGGGCTTCTTGCGGCTAGCCCACCGGTGCAATGTCAACATCGTGCCGGTGGTGGCTACCGGCGGTCACGACACCTTCTTCGTGCTCAACGACGGCCGTCGCACCGCAAAGCTGCTGCGGCTGGACAAACTGGCCCGAGTCAAGAGCCTGCCAATCACGCTCAGCGTTCCCTGGGGACTGCTGCCTGTCCCGCTGCCTCATGTTCCTCTTCCGGCGAAGATCCGTATGCAGGTTCTGGAACCGATCGATCTGCGCGCCCGTTTCGGCGACGAACCAGACTGGGACCACGCCTTCGACTACGTCACCAGCGTTATGCAGGTCGGGCTGTCAAAGCTGGCCAGCAAAACCATCTTCCCGATTATCCGGTGAAATGCCCCAGACAGTTACCGTTTCCCGCCGTATCCGCTGCCCTGTCGTCGAAACCGGCGCCTTCGTCACCGATCCGCACAAGCTGCTTCCCGAGCTGTCCACCTTCAGCCGATGCCGATTCATCGAGGCCTGTGACGACGGTGAACTGTGGGATGTGTACATGAACAGCGGCACGATCTACCTCGGGGGACGGGTGCTCATCACTTCGTCCGACGGCAGCCGGCTGAGGTGGCGGTCTGTGCGGGGAACACGGCACTCATTCGAGGCTCTCATCGAGCCGGACGGTCGCGGCAGTCGGCTGACGATGACCTTGACGTTTTCCGCCAGCGGATTCGGCATCGCTCGGATCAGCGAGATGATCGGGCGCGGTTTGGTGGCCCGCAACTTGGAAGCCGCAGCCGAGGAAATCCGACACCACCTCGAATTCGCGAAGTAGCCGCGCCGACAACGGGTTCTGGGCGACCCGGGCTCAACGCCACTTGATACCGCACCCAATTGACGGCCGCTGGTCGGGGTCGACCGGCCCCCCGGCGAGCACCGCGTCGACTGCCGCGCGGACGTCAGCGGCCGTCACCGGTAGGCCGTTCCCGGGGCGGGAGCCGTCGAGCTGGCCGCGGTAGACGAGTCGACGCTCGCCGTCGAAGACGAACGTGTCGGGCGTACAAGCCGCGGAGAAGGCGCGGGCAACGTCCTGGGTCTCGTCGTAGAGGTACGGAAACGTCCAGCCGTGGCGGCGGGCCTCAGCGACCATCTGATCGGGGCCATCCTGTGGGTAGGTCACAACATCATTGCTCGAGATGCCGACCATCGCGACGTCCTGATCGCTGAGGTCGCGACCGAGCGCGGCGAGCCCAGCGGCGACGTGCTGGACGTACGGGCAGTGGTTACAGATGAAGGTGACGACAAGCGCGGGCCCGGTGAGCTCGTCGAGGCTAACCATGGCGCCGGTGGCCGGCTCGGGCAGCGTGAACGACGGCGCGGGAGTGCCGAGGGCGAGCATAGTGGACTCGGTGGCCATGCCCGCCACAGTAGCGGCCCCGTTCACGGTCGCATAGAAGTTGGCGCCGGATACGGCTTGCTCGCTCGGACGTCCAGGATCTTCGGCACCCGCCCGCCGGCGCCTACGCGAGTTTGAGGAAGACGTCGTTGAGGGTGACGGTGCGAAGGTTGCGCTCACGGATGACGGCAACAAGCTGCGGATACACGCGGGTGACCGGTAGGTGGTTGAGGTGGCCGATCACGATGGATTGTGGAGTGAAGTACTGGTTTGCCATTTTGACTATGTAGTCTTCGGTGACCACCGTGGAATCCGAAAGCGAGCCTGACCACAAGGTGGTGACGGTGTAGCCGAGGTCGGCGGCCATCGCATCGACGGTGGCGTTGTGGTTTCCGTACGGTGGCCGAAAGTATGGTCTCGCGTCAATGCCGTATGTTCCCTTTAAGAACAGGTGGTTGCGCGTAATTTCTTCGGTCACACGCTCATTCGGCACGGTTGTCAGATCGGGGTGTGACCACGTGTGGTTTGCGAGCTGGATCTGCCCGGATTCCACCAGAGGGCGCAGCAGCGCCAGGTTGTCAGTCCACGACTTGTACCTACCGTTGACGAAGTATGTGAGTCTTACACCGGTGTCCTTGGCGAACTGGGTGTACATGCGCACCACGTCGCTGTTAACGCCGTCGTCAACGGTCAAGGCAAGCAAGTCGCCCCGGCCGGGCAGCCTGCGGAGGACCCCACCGCCAGGCAACTCGAGGCGCATGCTCTTCGGAGGCGGCGGCAACAACCCGGCCTTGGGCACGCCTATTTCTGCGGAGTGAGCTGGCAAGGCGGCCGCTGCAACGGCCTGGGCCGGGGTTCGCAGCGACTCGCCAAGGGTGCAGCGAGCCGCACCCACACCAGCGAGTGTCGCCGCGGCGAGCGCGCCGAGGAATCGACGCCGGTTCAGCTCCGACACGACTCGGCACCCTTCATCTGGACTACTACAGATCCCAACGGGTAAGTCGTCATTGCTGTCACCGTCCTCAAAGCTCGAACGGGTGCGGCAGCACACCGCTGGCGGCCCGGTTAATTTACCGTCCGCATTGGACTTCGCCACGCCGCCACGCCGCCGTTGGTACTAGGGGAAGTTCACCGAGAAGGTGGTCTTGCCCGTCTGGCCCGCACTGAGACTGTGCACGGCACGCGAAACCCTTGCCAGAGTGAACAGTACGACTATTTACCGGTAATCCTGCATATTCGATTCCGTCGTTTTCGCCGGAGTACGAAACGGTGCATGAGGTGGCGCCATCCCTTGGCTTCTGCGGCGCATCGCTCCGAACGCTTGGTGCGGAAACGTTGCGAGGGGCGGGGAGATGCACCAGTCTTAGTGCCGGATGCTCATCGCCGTGGACGTTCAGTATGCGGAGCTTGCAGTGGTCACCGCCGCCGTGGGGTTCCTCGACTGGTCCGACCCCACCTCGACCCTCGAATGCGTCTCCCGCGCCGAGCTGACGCCCGAACCCTACGAACCCGGCGCGTTCTATAAGCGGGAGCTGCCCTTCCTCCTTGAGGCGCTGGCCCTGGTCGAGCGGCGTCATCCGGTCGAGGCGGTGCTCATCGATGGCCATGTGTGGCTCCGGGAGGACCAACCCGGGCTGGGCGCGCGGCTGCATGAGGCGCTCGGCGCGCGGAAGGCCGTAATCGGCGTCGCCAAGGCCGCGTTCGCCGAAGGGAGCGCAGTCGCCGTGCTGCGCGGTGACAGCAGCCGGCCGCTTTTTGTCACCGCGGCCGGGATGAACGCGCATGGGGCGGCTGAGCTCGTCCGCGGCATGCACGGCCCACATCGCGTGCCCACGCTGCTGAAGCGCGCCGACCGGCTCGCGCGCGGGTATGCGACACCGGACCCGGAGAAGGCGTTGTCCGGCCCGCAACCAAGCTAAGCGGTAGGATTCAGCGACCCCTAACCGTGACGAGCGCACGGCCAGCGGCTTGCCGGCAATGACGCCGTGGGATATCGGCGGACCGCAGCCGGTGGTCCAGCACGATCACCCACACCATCCCCACCATGCATGGAACTTAGGCGGGCCTATGGATTCTCAATCCGGGCCAATAAACAATTGCGTTGTGGCCCCGACCATCCGCCCCGATTCGCTACGCTGCCAAAGGTAAGCATCGACACCGGCTCTCATCCATCCCGGACCTGTCTACGGGGCCCGGCCAGTAAGCCATCTGTGCGAAAGGCGATTGCTGTGGCCACTATCTTGCTTACCCTGCCTGCGGCTTCCTCGCATGGCTTTGCAGCACACACAGCAGTAAGCGACAGTGCGCAGACAACGCACGTGCCAGATGCGCCTCGAGCACCGGACTTCTCAACAGTGTCCACTGACTTTCCAGTAGTCTCCAATGACTTCCCACCCGTCTTTTATGACTTCCCAACCGTCTCCAAGCTGATGAACGATGCGATTGCGGCACACAGGCTGCCAGGTGCTGTAGTGGTGATCGGGCACGGGGGCAAGATCGTCTTTCACCAGGCTTATGGCTCGCGCAAGCTTGCCGGCGAACCGGGGCTAGATGGATCGCCTGCACCTGCCGAGCCGATGACCGAAGACACGATCTTCGACATGGCGTCGTTGACCAAACCCCTCACCACGGCGACTGCGGTCATGCAGCTGTACGAACAAGGCGAGATTCAGTTCGACGATCCCGTACAAAAGTATTTGCCGGATTTCAACACGGCGAACGATCCGAGGCGTGCGAAGGTGACGGTTCGCATGTTGCTTACGCACACGTCAGGCGAAGCGCCAGACGTAAGTCTCGACGATCCGTGGGGACTGGACGGAGCCGATAAAACAGAAGGCATTCATCGTGCGCTCAGCACGGGGCTGCAGTCGGGTCCCGGTGAGGTTTTCCGCTACTCCGACATCAACTTCATTCTGCTTGGCGCGCTGCTCGAGAAAGTCACCGGCGAGCCAGAGGACGTTTACGTTCAGCAAAATGTCTTTGCGCCGCTTGGCATGGAAGACACCCGCTATCTTCCCCCAGCCAAAGCATGCGGTCCACACATGCTG
>JAFAQO010000224.1 GCA_019246375.1 Mycobacterium sp.
CGCCCAGTTCGGTGAGCGACTCCTCAGTTGGCGCGTCGTCCGCATCGGTCAGTGTTCCCGCATCGGTCAGTGTTCCCGCATCGGAGTCGTCGAGCCCCACATCCGCCTCATCTGCTGCCGACTCGACGACGAGCCCGACATCCTCGACGGCCGGTTCCAGCCCGACGTCAACTTCGCCCACATCGACCGGCAGCTCGCCGATCGCCCCGCCTGCGTCATCCACGGGAACCAGCGCACCCGGTGCAGACGACGCGGCAACGGGGACTGCGACAACCCAACAACCTGTGCCGGCTGGCTGATCGAACGGGCTACGACGCCTCAGCGAAGCCCGCGGTAACCCTCGGCATCCGATGTCGCCTCATTGAGCGACGCGTCGGCGTACCCGCGGCAGTAATCCCACGTGACGTAGGCATCGGGTTCGGGGTCATAGGCCGGCTCGTGCGGCCGGACGGTGCCGTCGACCAGCAATTGCAGCAGGTTGGCGCGCAACATGTCCCAGTCGTGATAGTGGTCCTGCTGGCACTCGTCGCAGCAGACCACCAGGCCGCGGATGCCCTTGTGTGCCAACAGCGCTTCGTAGACGGCCAGGTCGGCCAGGTCGGCTTCGACAGCTGTCCGTTCCTGCGGATCCAGCGGCTGACCCGGCTCGACGGCATCCAGCGCCGCCGACGGATCACACGGGTCGTCGGCAAAAGGATCGGGCGGCAAACCCGGCGGGAGGTGGTCGCGCACCCCTCCACAGTACGCAGCCTTCGAGCCGTGGCGCCAGCGGTTACAGTGCCGCGTGTCCGCCGTGCCCACGCCGGGAACCAAGCCCGAAGAATCGGTCGCTGAGCCGATAGGATGGGCTTCTCACTCCGCATTCGCTTGGAGGCCCACCGATGTCCCGTGTTGACGGCAGCGCCGACCTGATCGCCAGTCCGTACGCGCGCGTCGGTGGCCTGGCTAACAACGCGGTGCCCACCGGCGGCGACGATCCGCACAAGGTGGCGATGCTGGGACTGACCTTCGACGACGTTCTGCTGCTGCCCGCGGCCTCCGACGTGGTGCCCGCTACCACGGACACCTCCAGCCAACTCACCAAGAAGATTCGGCTCAAGGTGCCGCTGGTCAGCTCGGCGATGGACACCGTCACCGAGTCGCGGATGGCCATCGCGATGGCCCGGGCCGGCGGTATGGGCGTGCTGCACCGCAACCTGCCCGTCGCCGAACAGGCCGGCCAGGTCGAGACCGTCAAGCGCTCCGAGGCGGGCATGGTCACCGATCCGGTCACCTGCCGGCCGGGAAACACGCTGGCCGAAGTCGATGCAATGTGCGCCCGGTTCCGGATCTCCGGGCTGCCTGTGGTCGACGACTCCGGCGCGTTGGTCGGCATCATCACCAACCGCGACATGCGCTTCGAGGTCGATCAGTCCAAGCGGGTCGCCGAGGTGATGACGAAGGCCCCACTCATTACCGCTCAGGAGGGGGTCAGCGCCGACGCCGCGCTGGGCTTGCTGCGCCGGAACAAGATCGAGAAGCTGCCCATAGTCGACGGCCGGGGCCGGCTGACCGGGTTGATCACCGTCAAAGACTTCGTCAAGACCGAACAACACCCTCTGGCCACCAAGGACAGCGACGGCCGGCTGCTGGTCGGTGCGGCCGTCGGTGTCGGCGACGACGCGTGGGCTCGCGCGATGACGCTGGTCGACGCCGGGGTCGACGTGCTGGTCGTCGACACCGCGCATGCCCATAACCGGCTGGTGCTCGACATGGTCGGCAAGCTCAAGGCCGAGGTCGGTGACCGGGTCGAGGTGGTCGGCGGCAACGTTGCGACCAGGTCGGGAGCCGCGGCTTTGGTGGAGGCGGGTGCCGACGCGGTCAAGGTGGGCGTCGGACCGGGATCGATTTGCACCACCCGGGTGGTGGCCGGCGTCGGGGCGCCGCAGATCACCGCGATTCTGGAGGCGGTCGCTGTGTGCGCGCCCGCGGGCGTGCCCGTGATCGGCGACGGCGGGCTGCAGTATTCCGGCGACATCGCCAAGGCGCTGGCAGCGGGCGCGTCGACGACCATGCTGGGTTCGCTGTTGGCCGGCACGGCCGAAGCGCCCGGCGACCTGATCTTCGTCAACGGCAAGCAGTACAAGAGCTACCGCGGCATGGGATCGCTTGGTGCCATGCAAGGAAGGGGCTTATCAGGGGAATCCGCCAGGTCCTACTCCAAAGACCGCTACTTCGCCGATGACGCGCTCTCCGAAGACAAGCTGGTGCCCGAGGGCATCGAGGGCCGGGTGCCGTTCCGTGGGCCGCTGTCGACGGTAATCCACCAGCTCACCGGGGGATTGCGCGCTGCCATGGGCTACACCGGTTCCGCTACCATCGAAATGCTGCAGCAGGCGCAATTCGTCCGGATCACCGCGGCGGGCCTCAAAGAAAGCCACCCGCACGACATCACCATGACCGTCGAAGCGCCCAACTACTACGTGCGGTGAACTGGTAGCTCATGCGTGACATGGTCGAGATCGGCATGGGCCGCACCGCTAGACGCACCTACGAACTCGACGATGTCAACATCGTGCCGTCGCGCCGGACCCGCTCGTCGCAGGACGTCTCGACGGCCTGGCAGCTCGACGCCTACCGGTTCGAGATCCCCGTCTTCGCCCACCCCACCGACGCCCTGGTCTCGCCGGAATTCGCCATCCAACTCGGCCGGCTCGGCGGTCTGGGCGTGCTCAATGGTGAAGGGCTGATCGGCCGGCACACCGACGTCCACACCAAGATCGCTCAAGTAGTAGAGGCAGCGGCCAAGGAGCCGGAACCCTCGGCGGCGATCCGGCTGCTGCAACAGCTGCACGCCACGCCGCTGGACCCCGACCTGCTGGGTTCGGCCGTGGCCCGCATCCGCGAGGCCGGAGTGATCACGGCGGTGCGGGTAAGCCCGCAGAACGCCCAGGCGCTGACCCCGATCTTGGTGGCCGCGGGCGTCGACCTGCTCGTCATCCAGGGCTCGATCGTCTCCGCCGAACGGGTTGCCAGCGACGGCGAGCCGCTCAACCTCAAGACGTTCATTTCCGAGCTCGATGTGCCCGTGGTGGCCGGCGGCGTGCTCGACCATCGCACGGCGCTGCATCTGATGCGCACCGGGGCCGCGGGCGTCATCGTGGGCTACGGCTCGACCAGCGGAGTGACCACCAGCGATGAGGTGCTTGGCATCAGCGTGCCAATGGCCACCGCGATCGCCGACGCCGCCGCCGCCCGCCGCGAATACCTCGACGAGACCGGTGGCCGCTATGTGCACGTGCTGGCCGACGGCGATATCCATACGTCCGGCGACCTGGCCAAGGCCATCGCCTGCGGCGCCGACGCGGTGATGTTGGGCACGCCGCTGGCGGCGGCGGCCGAGGCGCTCGGGGACGGCTGGTTCTGGCCATCCGCGGCCGCCCACCCGTCGCTGCCCCGGGGGGCGTTGCTGCAGGTCGCCACCGGCGAGCGGTCGCCGCTGCGCCAAGTCCTCAACGGCCCGTCCGACGATCCGTTCGGCTCGCTGAACCTGGTCGGTGGCCTGCGCCGATCGATGGCCAAGGCCGGTTATTGCGACCTCAAAGAGTTCCAGAAGGTCGGTCTCACCGTCGGGAGCTGACCTGGCGGGGGCGGCGCTCGCCGACGGTCGGTCATACTGGTGCGATGAAGCCGGATTACGACGTCCTGATCATCGGATCGGGTTTTGGGGGCAGCACCACCGCGCTGCGGCTGACGGAGAAGGGCTACCGCGTCGGTGTGCTCGAAGCCGGCCGTCGCTTCACCGACGAGGATTTCGCGAAAACCTCGTGGAATCTGCGCCGGTTCCTGTGGGCGCCGAAGCTGGGCTGCTACGGCATCCAGCGCATCCACTTGTTGAACAACGTGATGATCCTGGCCGGCGCCGGAGTCGGCGGCGGATCGCTGGTTTACGCCAACACATTGTACGTACCGACCGAGCCGTTCTTCGCTGACAAGCAGTGGTCGCATATCACCGACTGGCGTGCCGAGCTGATGCCGCACTACCAGCAGGCGCAGCGGATGCTTGGCGTGGTGCGCAATCCGACATTCACGGACGCGGACCGCATCATGAAAGAGGTCGCCGACGATATGGGTATCGGCCACACGTTCGTGCCGACGCCGGTCGGAGTGTTCTTCGGCCCGGACGGACAGAAGACACCCGGCAAAACGGTGCCCGACCCGTATTTCGGCGGCGCAGGACCGGCGCGCACCGGTTGCCGCGAAGTCGGCGAATGCATGACCGGCTGCCGCCACAACGCCAAAAACACGCTGGTCAAGAACTATCTCTACCTCGCGGAATCCGCAGGCGCCGAAGTACATCCGATGACCACCGTAAGCGGCTTCGAGCAGCGGCCCGACGGCCTATGGGAGGTCCGCACGGTGCGCACCGGCCGCTGGGTGCGCAAGCAGAAGCGCACGTTCACCGCCACCCATCTGGTGCTGGCAGCCGGCACCTGGGGGACACAGCATCTGCTGTTCAAGATGCGCGACAAGGGCAAGCTTCCCAGGCTGTCCAACCGGCTGGGTGTGCTGACCCGCACCAACTCCGAGTCGATCGTCGGCGCAGGCAAGTTCGAGGTGTCGCCGGATCTGGATCTGACGCACGGGGTGGCGATCACGTCGTCGATCCACCCGACCTCCGACACCCACGTCGAGCCCTGCCGCTACGGCAAGGGCTCCAACGCGATGGCGATGTTGCAGACGTTGATGACCGACGGAGCCGGGCACGGCGGCACCGACGTGCCGCGGTGGAAACAGCTGTTAGCGAAAGCTCGTGAGGATCCGCGCGGTACCCTGCGGCTGTTGAACCCCCGGCACTGGAGCGAGCGCACAATGATCGCGCTGGTGATGCAGAACCTGGACAACTCGATCACCACGTTCACCAAGCGCGGCAAGCTGGGCATCCGCTGGTATACGAGCAAACAGGGCCACGGCGAGCCGAACCCGAGCTGGATCCCGGTCGGCAACGAGGTCACTCGCCGCATCGCCGCCAAGATCGACGGCGTCGCCGGCGGAACCTGGGGCGAGCTGTTCAACATCCCGCTGACCGCCCACTTCCTGGGCGGCGCGGTCATCGCCGACAGCCCCGAACAGGGCGTCATCGACCCCTATCACCGGGTGTACGGCTACCCGACGCTATCGGTGGTCGACGGCACAGCCATCTCGGCGAACCTTGGTGTCAACCCGTCGCTTTCGATCACCGCGCAAGCCGAGCGGGCTGCCTCGCTGTGGCCGAACAAGGGGCAGGACGACCTGCGGCCAGGCCAGGGCGAGCCCTATCGTCGGCTGGACCCCATTCCGCCGGAG
>JAFAQO010000411.1 GCA_019246375.1 Mycobacterium sp.
CCGCACCCACCATGGAGAAGATCACGACCACGATCGCGGCGAAGACTGCCCCAACACCATTCGGGAAAAAGCCACCGTGCGAGCTCAGGTTGGCGAAATCCCGGTGATGATGGGGCCACAGCCCCACGACGAATAGCGTGCCGACGCACATGAAGACCACAATCGTCGCGACTTTGATGCCGGCGAACCAGAATTCGAACTCGCCGTAGGACGCGACGGAAAACAGGTTGGTCGCCGTCATCGTCACCATCAAGATCAGCGCCAGCAGCCACAGCGGCGCATGGAACCAGTAGGTGATGACTCTTCCGCCGGCAACCGCCTCGAAGCCGACGACGATGACCCAGAAGTACCAGTACAGCCAACCCACCGAAAACCCCGCCCAACCGCCGAGCGCTTTTCGGGCATAGTCGGCGAACGACCCGGTCGACGGATTCGCGGCGGCCATCTCCCCCAGCATCCGCATGACCAGGATGATCAGCGCCCCGCACAACGCATAGGTCAAAAACGCGGCCGGGCCGGCCTTGCCGATGACGACACCCGACCCGACGAATAAGCCCGCTCCGATCACGCCGCCGATCGCGATCATGTTGAGCTGCCGCTGCGAGAGCCCTTGATGCAGCCGTGCTGGGGCGCTCATGCAGGCTTCCTGCGTCGCGGCATGACCGGACGCTAACACCTGGCGGCACTGTGCGCCCGATTCACACCGCTACGGCCCGCAGCACTGCGGGCAAGCTGGGCAGGAAGTGCTCGGTGGCGAAGGCACGGATGTCGTCGTCGGTGACCAACGGCTGGCGGCTCGGCAGCAACAGCGCCATCGCCGCATAGCGCAAGGTGGTCTCGGCCAGGTCGTCGACGGCCTGTGCGCCAATCCGCTCGGCGAACCCGTCGGGGAAGATCAGCCGCAGCGCGTCCGCCATGCGCTCGACCGCGGCGCCGTAGTGCTGGCGGCCCAATTCCAGCGCCAGCCCCGGTTCGTCGGCGATCATCCGGGTCAGTACCCGATGTTGACGGAACCGCATGATCGACAGGGTGAACGCCTCGACGTAGTAATTCGACTGCGGTCCAAGGTTTTTCAGCTCCGCTGCGATATCGGCGAACAGGACCGCGTTCTCCCGGTCGATGACGGCGGCGACCAGTTCGTCGCGGCCGGCGAACCGGCGGTAGATCGTGGTCCGGCTGACCCGAGCCCGCCTGGCCACGTCGTCGAGCGCTACCCGGCGAAAGCCGTGCCGCTCGAATTCGACGACGGCGGCGTCGAGGATGGCTTGGGTGGCGGCATCAGCCGCGGGCGTATCCGGCACGGGCATATCTGTTGTAGCGCAGTCGCATCGGTAGGTGGTCCCACAGCCAGTTGACCGGCCGCGAGCGCCACATCGCAGCGAATCGTTGATAACGACGCTCCTGCCGCTCACTCCACGGCAGCCCTAGCAGCCCACGCGCCTGCGGCGGCAGACCGCCGGTGGTGAGGAAGGCGGCGACGGGGTTGAACACCACCGACACCACCCGCCACGCCAGCGGCGGCATTCCCTTGGGACAGGGAAAGCCTTTGGTGACATACCCGACGCCGTATTTGGCCGTCGGGTGGGCGACGACGACGCGCTCGAGCATGTCGTTCAAGTACCGCTGGAAGTCCGTGTAGTCGGCGGGCATCGGCCGCTCGCTGACGCCATAGCGCCGGTACCAGGTTTTCGATTCGAGGTAGATCTGCCGCCTCTCGTCGTCGGTGAGACGTTTGACGAAGGTGTCAGCGAAGTAGAGCACCTGTTCGACGAAGGTGGCGTGCGCCCAGTAATAGGTCTCGGGATCAAGCGCGTGGTAGCGAGCGGCTTTACCGCTCCCGGCGGGCATCTCGCCTTTGATCTCGTGGTGGAAGTCGCGCACCTGGTGGCCCGGGTGATCATCGTCGGAACCGTAGACCGTCATGAAGATCGGTGGAAGCGAGCGCTTTACCCGTGCGGCGGTGTCGGAGAAGAACACCGAGTGTTCCAAGACGCCCTGGCCGAGTTCGGCCAGCATGTTCTGCAGCACCGCCGGTCGCGGGCCGACCAGGAACATCCGATTGTCGCCGAAATGGCGCCACACCAACGACTGAGGTCCCAGTGGGAGCGCGTCAGCATGGGGCGCGAGGTGGGAAAGCTCCGTCACGTGGAACAGTGTTACATATCTTGCACTTTGTACCAAGGCTCGGGTTCTTCCGTCCCGCCGAGTTCTCCAGGTTTCGTCGGGCGTCAGACGGGCGATCCTGCAAGTCGGTCATTCCGAAGGGGCGCGATGGCCACTCTTTGTCGCTTAGCCATTCAGTGAACGGTGAGGATCATGCCGAACAGACGACGACTCAAGGGGCGCAAGATTGCCGTGCTCGCGGCTGACGGCTTCGAGAAGGTGGAACTGATCGTCCCGCTTCGAGCCTTGAAGTTGGCCGGCGCGCAGGTAGACGTTGTATCGCTGCGCCATGGGCGCATACGCGGCGTGAACTTGCACATGCCGGCGAGCCGGGTACGCGTGAACAAGACCGTCGGCGAAGCCGATCCCGCCGACTACGACGGCCTACTGCTGCCCGGCGGGTTCATCAATCCTGATCTGCTCCGACAGTCAGCCGAGGCACGTAACTTCGTATCCGCTTTCGTCGCAAGTGATAAACCCGTTGTCACGCTGTGCCATGGCCCGTGGGTGCTCGCGTCCGCAGGGCTGCTCAACGGACGGACCCTGACATCCTGGCCTGGCATCAGGGACGACTTGGTGAACGCCGGTGCCACGTGGCTCGATCAGCAAGTCGTCCGGGACGGCAACCTGGTCACAAGTAGAGGACCGCAGGACATGACAGCCTTTGTCCCGGCAATGTTCGAGGCTTTCGCCAATACTGCCTCGGCGCAGAAGACGACGGCGCCAGACCACCAATCCGACCCGCAGCGCACCGCGCCCCCCGGTCTCGCCGTCGGTGCGATGCGCTGGTTGCCAAAGCCATCGACAGCCCCCGCTCTGGCCGGCATCGGGCTGGCGGCTGCGGGTTGGCTCAGCCCGCAGTCGGCGCTGCGGAAGGCGGTGTTGTCCGCGATAAGGCGGCGGTCGTAGCGCCATCGCGCTCAAACCCGTTGCACTGTAAATCTTTACCCGACCACCCAACCTTTTTAAGCAGGTTGCCCTAGCGGCTTCAGGCGGCCGTTGAGTCGTCACAGTTGCGTCCTGAAACGGCGCGCCTTTGTGGGCCTCAGCGATCGTCGCGGCATGATGCGGCTCATGCCTCAGCTGAGCCGCCGTGCCGCCCTGCGTCTCGGCACTGGTGCCCTCGCCGGAACTGCTGGCACGTGGGCGATGAGCACCCTGCTGGATCCGGCTGAAGCCGGAACTTCTCCGTCGCCGTTCGAGCCGCCGGCGGGCACCACGTCGCCGACCCGGCTTTCCGGCTCGTTCGTCTCCGCAGCGCGCGGCGGCGTGACAACCAACTGGGTGATCGCGCTGCCGCCTGGCCAGAATGCGGCGTTGCGCCCGGTGATCGCGCTGCACGATAGAGATGGCAATGCGAACACGGTGATCGACTTAGGAGTCGAGGACGGGCTCGCTCAGCTGGTGAAAGCGGGCCGGCCGCCGTTCGCCGTCGTCGGTGTCGACGGCGGCGATACCTACTGGCACCGCCGCACGTCCGGTCAGGACTCCGGAGCGATGGTGCTGACCGAGCTGCTGCCGATGCTGGCGACGAAGGGTTTGGACACGTCGCGGGTGGCCTTACTGGGGTGGTCAATGGGCGGCTACGGCGCGTTATTGCTGGGCGCCCGGCTGGGTCCGGCGCGGACGGCCGGCATTTGCGCGGTCAGTCCGGCGTTGTGGACGTCGTATGTGGCCAGCGACCCGGGGGCGTTCGACAGCTACCAGGATTGGGTGCAACACAACGTGTGGGGCCTGCCCACGTTGGCGTCGATCCCGATCCGGGTGGACTGCGGCACCGGCGACCGCTTTTACCCGTCCGCTCGGCAATTCGTGACCCAGTTGCGGACACCGCCGTCCGGCGGGTTCTCGCCCGGCGGGCATGACGTATCGTTTTGGCGCCAGCAGCTACCCGCGGAGCTGGCCTGGCTGGCCTCCTGAACGTTGAACCGGTACCGCCGGCGAAGGTGGTGACATTGCCGCAGACCGACACCGTTGGCCCTCGCCATCGGCTGGAGCAGGGGCGACGCGCGCCATCGGTGGGGTTTCGGCTCGACATCGAAGGCTTGCGGGCGGTCGCGGTATTGGCCGTCGTTCTCTTTCATGCGGGCGTTCCCGGTGTCGGCGGCGGGTACATCGGCGTCAACGTCTTCTTCGTCATCTCCGGCTTCCTGATCACCGGTCTGCTCTGGCGCGAAGTCACGACCGCCGGCACCGTGCGGCTCGGCCGGTTCTATGGGGCACGGGCCCGCAGACTGCTGCCGGCCTCGGCGCTGGTCGGCGTCGTCACCGCGATCG
Source organism: Mycobacterium sp. (assembly GCA_019246375.1). GTDB lineage: Bacteria > Actinomycetota > Actinomycetes > Mycobacteriales > Mycobacteriaceae > Mycobacterium. The sequence goes on from JAFAQO010000411.1 coordinate 4,441, forward strand.
GCGCGGCTGTTCTGCTGCCGCCGCTGCAAGCCGGAAGCGTCCTCGGCGACGGCATTGCCAGCGCGCTGTATGTCGGCAATTACCGCTTCGCTATCCATGGCACCGACTACTTGGCCGGTGACACCGCGCCGTCGCCGTTTCAGCACTACTGGTCGCTGGGGGTGGAAGAGCAGTTCTATCTGCTGTGGCCGGCGTTGATCATCGGGACGGCATGGCTGGTGCGTCGCAACAGTGTCAAGGCGCGGATGAACCCGTACCTGGTGGTGCTTGCGGCGGTTGCCATGGTGTCGTTCGCGTTGTCGGTGGCGTCGACCCACGCTTCTCCGCCGTGGGCGTTTTTCTCACTGTCGACCCGCGCCTGGGAATTGGCCGCGGGCGGTCTGGTGGCCCTGTCGGCCGGGCAATGGCGCCGGCTATCGGGGTTGCCGGCCGCGGTCGCGGGATGGGGCGGTCTGGCGCTGATCCTGCTGAGCTGCAACCAACTCGGCGAGAAGACGCCTTACCCTGGCACCGCCGCGCTGCTGCCGGTGCTGGGCGCGGCGCTGGTCATCGGCGCCGGGTGCGCCACCAGCGGCACCGGCCCCGGCCTGCTGCTGTCGCTGCCGGGGATGCGGGCGATCGGTCGGGTGTCCTACTCGTGGTACCTGTGGCACTGGCCGGTGCTGTTGCTGATGCCGCGGTTGCTGGGCCACTCCACCGGCCTGTCCGGCAGGTTGGCCGCAGTCATCGTCTCCGCCGGGCTCGCGGTGATCACATTGCATCTCGTTGAAAACCCCGCACGATTCGCCACTCCCCTGCGGCAATCGGCGGGCCGTAGCCTCGCGCTCGGCGGTGCCGCCACCGCGGTCGCGGTTTGTGCGGGTCTGGTGCTGCTGATGCTGGTGCCCGTGCCGGTCGGGCGCGGAGTCGCCGCGGCGGCCCCGAAGATCACCGCGACGCCGCAGGCGTCGGCGAGCCACACCGTCGACCCGTATGACGCGGTCGTCCAAAGCGGGTTTGCACAGGTGCAGGCGGCCGTCGCAGCCTCCGCCGACTTGAAAGCGGTCCCGTCCAACCTCGACCCGCCGCTTGCCGAAGCGCCGGCCGACAAGCCGGTGGTGTTCGTCAACGGCTGCGTGCGGTCCTGGCTCGAGGTCGGGCAGGGCGAATGCGCGACCGGGG
>JAFAQO010000502.1 GCA_019246375.1 Mycobacterium sp.
CAGCGCATCGATTCGTCGGCACCCCATTGCGCGCGGCTGATGATACTGGGCGGCCGCCCCGGCACAAGCACCGCGGCCGGCGTCGTCCACTGGGTGTCGGCCGGCGCCTGCGGCGGAGAGATGAGGACCGCGGAGATGTTCTGCGGCAGCGGCTGTTCGGCAGTCGCCGGGATGTATCCCAGATCGGGCTTGCCGTGGCTGGTGCTGTGCGGCGCTTTGGTCACCGGTGCGCCGGCCGGCCGGCTGACCGCGATCTGGACGGTCGTGGTCTTGCCGACGAATACCGGATCGGTTCCGCGTGGACCGCGCGGGGACCCGGGTATCCCGTCGACCGCGCTCGACTCCAACGTCTCGGCCTCATACCAAGGCCCCCAGCTTCCGTCGGCGCGTTTGGCGCGCACCCGGGCGGTGGTGTCCGTCAAGTCGCCGCCGGTCAGTGCGACCAGCGAAAAGGGTTGCGGCTGAGTGACTTCGCGAATCGTCACACCGCCGGCAAGACCGACCAGGGGCTGCTGATGGAGTTGGGTATCCGTGGAGCGGGCCGGCGGGCCGGACGGTGACGGGTCGATCGCCCACGGCAAGAGGACGACGGTCGCCAGGGTGGCGGTGAACAGCATCGTCGGCGCAGGACGGCGGGGCAGCACGGACTGATGTTACGTATGTGCCAAGTGTTACCAATGATTCGACACGAGAATATTGTGAATAAATCAGCACGGCACCGCAGAGTCGTCAGTGGATGGTCGAGCCCACTTCTGACTCTGCGGTGCCGTCAGGGGACAGGTTCTACCGTTAGTCGCGCCGATCTAGATGGTCGGCGCCGGTACCGGTGGCGCCGGCGGCACGGCTGCGGCGGCCGGGGCGGCGTTCTGGGCGGCTTGCGTGATCGTCCCCTTGAGCAGGTCGATCACCTGCCCCACACCCAACTGCTGCGCGGCGCTCATCACGTCGTTGACAATCCCGCCGCTACTGGACGGCGCCGCGCCAAGCGATGGATCACCCAGAATCGGATAGGTGCCGTCAGCGCCCGGGTCCAGCCCGACCGGGACCCCGCTTGGGTCCGTCAGACCCGTGCCGACCGGACTGGTCAGGGCGGGGTCGGTCAGCCCCGGGTCGGTCAGGCCACTACCGGTTGCCGGGGGCAGAGCCCCGGGGGTAAGAAGCCCCGGTGCGGCGGTCGTTCCCGGGGAGGTCAAGCCGGGACTCGTCAAGCCGGGACTCGTCAGGCCGGGACTCGTGAGGCCGGGCGACGTCAGGCCGGGGGACATCAGGCCGGGCGAGGTCAGGCCGGGCGAGGTCATCACAGAACTGCCGCCTCCGGACAGACCCGGGATCGGCGGCAAGTTGATCCCGAACTGCGACAGCCCCTGCGATAGCGCGGACATCAGCTCACCGGGCAGATCGGTGATCACTGCTGCCCGCACGAACTCGCGGTGCTGAGGTGCGGAATCGGTGTCCGCTACCACGTCGCATACCGCGACATAAGCAAATGGACTTGCGACGGCCAGGGCGGCGACCGCGCTCATGGCTGTCGAGAGCCTGCGTCGACGTCGGTTCGGCACGGAAGTCTCCTCAATCTGGGCTATGGGTTTGGTTGTCTTGCTGCTGACCTAGCTACATGATCGATGGTACTGGTGTGCCTTTCGTGACTAGAGTGGCGATATCGAATCGTGAGGCAATTGCGACATTCGGCGCGGCCGATCGGAACTGAACTCCTCCGCGCTGTCAATCGGGTTACGGCCGTCGGGTCGGATACCCTAGGCAACCGATGACTTCTCGCTTCGACCTCTTTGTCGTCGGCTCCGGATTCTTCGGCCTGACGGTTGCCGAACGCGTCGCTACTCAACTCGACAAGCGAGTTCTGGTCGTCGAGAAGCGCCCGCACATCGGTGGCAACGCCTACTCCGAGATCGAACCGCAGACCGGTATCGAGGTGCACAAGTATGGCGCCCACTTGTTCCATACCTCGAACGCAAGGGTGTGGGACTACGTGCGGCAGTTCACCGAGTTCACCGGCTACCAGCACCGGGTGTTCGCGCTGCACGACGGGCAGGCCTACCAGTTCCCGATGGGGCTGGGCCTGGTTTCCCAGTTCTTCGGCCGCTACTTCAACCCCGCCGAGGCACGCCGGTTGATCGCCGGGCAGGCCGCCGAGATCAATACCGCCGACGCGCAGAACCTCGAGGAGAAGGCGATCTCGCTGATCGGCCGCCCACTTTATGAGGCGTTTGTCAAGGGGTACACCGCCAAGCAATGGCAGACCGACCCCAAAGAGCTGCCGGCTTCCAACATCACCCGCCTGCCGGTGCGCTATACCTTCGACAACCGCTACTTCAACGACACCTATGAGGGACTGCCGGTCGACGGCTACACCGCATGGTGCACGAACATGGCCGCCGATGAGCGCATCGAGGTCAGGCTGGACACCGATTGGTTCGACGTGCGCGAC
>JAFAQO010000586.1 GCA_019246375.1 Mycobacterium sp.
GCCCGAGCGGCCAATGGGAGCGGACTGTAAATCCGTCGGCGTATGCCTACCCAGGTTCGAATCCTGGACCTGCCACCGAGGTCAGAGGGTGTTTTGATCGAGCCGCTTTGTGACTCGTCAGTGAAATGGTCACGGATTGTCACAAGGGTGGTGTTGATGTCAAATTAGGTCGTTGGGTTATTCCTGGGACACTCGACTCGGTCAGCCCCGGCAGGGGATTCGGAGTTCGCGCAGTAGCCAGCGCACGCGCCGTTCGATTTCGTCGCGGATGGGCCTAACCTCCGCCGCTTCTTTGCCATCCGGGTCGTCAAGGTCCCAGTCTTCGTATCGACGACCAGGCAAGTGCGGGGGGGCGTCGCCGCAGCCCATGGTGATGATCACGTCAGCGGCTTGGATGACCTCATCGGTCCAGGGTTTGGGATATTCGCCGGAGATGTCGATGCCGCGCTCGGCCATGACGGTGATGGCAGCGGGGTTGAGCTCGCCTTGGGGCTCCGAACCAGCCGACCACGCCACAGCCGCGTCATCGGTCAGATCGGTGCAAAACCCCATAGCCATTTGGGATCGGCCCGCGTTGTGATTGCACAGAAACAACACGACCGGCTTGTCGTCGGTTAATTTGCCTTCCATCTTCGCCAGGGCGCGAAGTCGTTGCCGCGCGAACCGCTCTGCCAGCAGCGCAAGGAAGTCGTGAACGGTCGCACGATCGGCGAACTGGTCATAGGAGGAGTACACGAACCGTTCAATGATTTCCGGGTTGAAGGTGTCGGCGAACTCGCTATGCAGCCGCGCTGCTGCCGATTTGAGCGCCTGATGCTGGTCGATGGACAGCTCGACACGAATCAGCGGGTCGCTGTCAGCTTTGGCCTTCATTTGCTCGGCTCTTCGTTGTCCGAGGGTTGCAGGCAAGGGTCAAAGGGTGATGCTGTGCAATTCACCCTTCGGCTCACCCCGAGGCCAAGCGCCATCGAGCCCAAATTTACCGCCGAGCGCCATTCCGGGTGCTCGTATGCCACCCATCAACGATCTTGTCGCCCGCCACGGCTTGGCCGGCCTTCGCCGGCTCCGGACCGGCCGTTGACGCCGTTGACCTGGCCAGCTCTTCCCTGGCGCGGCGCTCTACCGGCAAGGGAACGAACTCGCGCAGGGTGGTCTGGTTAAACCGGGCATACGCGCGCTGCACTACCGCCGCAACGTGATCATGCGGAAGTTCTGCGTACTTTTCGGCAAGACGGCGCTGAACCGCATCGATCTGTGTCCGCTCTCCTTGAGGCACGCCCGCCACCATAGACACCGAACTGCTGTGTGGTCCACGCGCCGGCAGAGAATAGACGTGACACTCACCACAGTTTCGCCACACTCGAAGCCCCTCGTTGTCGGAGCAGCCGGCGCGTTGGTGAACAGTAGGCTAAGAGCCCAACACAGGATGTAACCGCGATCGAACGGCGCTACCTTGTCGGGATCAGTCCGCCATCAGCAAAGGAGCCAAATGGACATCTTCGGAGACACGCTACGTTTCGCCAGTCGCACCGCTGACGCGAGCATCGCGGCGGCCGGGGCGGTCGGTGGTGCAACCGTCAATGGTGTGGTCGGCGGTGCCCGGGGTGTGGTCGACGGTGTCCGAAGCGGCCTAAGCAGTGGCAGTCGATCCATTCCGGCGGCGGCGCTGACGTTGGCCGCTGTCGGGGCGTCCGGCCTGGTGGGGTGGCCGGTGCTTTTGCCCCTCGGCGGAACGGTGTCGGCTGTGCATTATCTGACGCATCGATCCCGGGGCGAGCGTTCGACTCGGCGCGTCGCCTCACGCTCGGCAGCCAAGGGACGCTCTGGTTCGCGGGCATCGACAGCACATACGGCAGCACGGTCGCGCTCGGCGCGTTCGGCGCGCTAGGGCCTCTGGCGTCAACTCGGCAGCTGGGGAGGCAGTTGGGCCTACTGGGTGCACAGCTGGCAGCGATGAAACCCGACATGCAGGGCACCCTGGGCGCCGGAGGAGCCTGATAGCGCAACACGAGATACGACCTGCCCGTCATTGACAGGCAGAGGGAGCGCAGCTCAAATCACTCAATTTGGTCGATGACGGCAATCAGGCGCTGCTTGAACCGATCTGGCAGCGGGATATACCCCGCCGCCGAAAGGTACTCATGACCATCGGTGGCAGCCGCACTCATGAACGACTTGACCGCGGCAGACGTTTTTTGCTGGTAGCCCTTGGAACACACAATTTCGTAACTAGCCAGAACCAACGGGTAGGCGCCGGGCTCATTGCTGGCATACAGTGCGTGCAGATCCAGCCTCAAGTCATTGCTCTTGTCCGCAAACTTGGCGGCATCAATCGCCTTGCGGGCCGTCTTGTCGGTGAGCGGCACCGCGCCGCCGCCGGTGCTAATCTGCGCGAACGGTACGCCGGCAGCGTAGCCCTCTTCGACGTACCCGATGGCGCCCGGCGTGACGCGCACGGCCTGGATCAGGCCGCTCGACTGATCGGCACCCTGGCCGACCCCGCCTTGAAACTCAGTACCGCTGCCCTTGGTCCAGCTCTTCGGAGCGGCCGCACTCAAGTACTGCTGGAAGTTGTCGGTGGTGCCCGACGAGTCCGACCGGTAGATGGGCGTGATTTTGGCGTCGGGCAGCGCGACACCAGGATTGAGCCCGGTGATCGCTGGGTCGTTCCAGCGGCTGATCGCCCCACGGAAAATCTTGGCCAGCACGTCGGCGTTGAGGACGAGCGTGCTAACGCCGCTCAGGTTGTAGGCCAATGCGACCGGTCCGAACACGAGCGGCAGGTCCCAGGCGGGATTGCCCATGCAGCGCTTGGCCGCCGGGCCGGTCTGTTCCGTCGTCAGGGGCGAGTCCGAACCCGCGAAATCGACATTGCCGGCGATGAACTGCTTTCGGCCCGCACCAGACCCGGTCGGGTTGTACGACAGGCCTTTGCCCGGGCACATCTGGCTCCACGCCTGGCTGAATAAGGCGATCGCGTTCCGTTGTGCGGTTGAGCCCTCGGCTGTCAGCATTTTGTTGCCGCCACAGTCAATGGAGCCCGTCGCTACAGCGGGCGTTGCGGCCATGCGGTCGGCCCTGCAGGCGGTGAGCAGCAGGCCCGCGACCGCTATTGTCAACACCGCCGCGACCAGCCCGCGGCCAGGCGTATCACGTTTCACCCGGCTCGCTTTCCAAGCGCCGCCGCGCATTTGCGGTAGGGGCTGTGCCCTGTCATGCCCGGAAGTATGTGCGGCAGCGGTAGCCAAACTACCCATGGCGAGTTAACGCTGCGTGAAGACCTGGGTAGACCGGTGGTTGTACCGCTGCTTTATCAGCACGCCAATAGATACCGCCAACGCCAAGCTAGAAATACAACGCGTTAGGACCACCGGTCGTCTTTGGTTATTCGTCGCGACCGCGCGAGCGCCGCAGTTCTTTGGCCTCTTCGACTATGCGCTCGTCTTTGGCCCGGTTCTTGTCAATCCCGCGGGTATCACGGGGAGGTAGTTGCAGGTCGCGTTCGGCCGGTAGCCCCGCTTGCAACTCGCGGCCGCGCTCCAACTCGGCGTCCAATTCAGCGCCGAACAGCAATGCGAGGTTGGTGATCCACAACCACAGCAGAAATACGACGACACCGGCCAGCGTCCCATACGTCTTGTTGTAGCTGCCGAAGTTGCCCGCATAGACACCGAACACGACCGAGGCTGCGATCCACACCAGGATCGCGACACCCGCGCCGATGCTGATCCAGCGGAAATTGGGTTGGCGAACGTTCGGTGTCGCGTGATAGAGGATGGCGACCGCCGCGACAACAAATACCAGTATCACCGGCCAGCGGGCGATATTCCATACGGTCAGTGCCAGGTGTCCGGCGCCGATGGCATCACCGATCGCCTTGGCCACCGGCCCGCTTACCGCAAGCATGAAGGCGACGGCCGCTGCCATGATGAGCCCGAGAAGTGTCAGGACAAGCTGCAGGGGACGCAATTTCCAGATTGGGCGGCCCTCTTCGAATCCGTATATGCGGTTCATCGCGCGGCCGAATGCGCCGACGTATCCCGATGCCGACCACAGCGCACCCAGCAGACCGGCGACCAGCGCGAGATCGGCCGACGGCGAGTTGACTAGCTGCTGAACCGGTGCGTGCAAAGTGTCCACCACGGAAGGCGGCCCGAGATCGCCGACGATCTGTAGAACCGCGTCGGTGGTGCGCTTGCCTTGCCCGAAGACGCCTAGCAAAGACACCATCACGAGCAATGCGGGAAAGAGCGACAACACCGCGTAATAGGTCAGCGCTGCGGCAAGATCGGTGCACTGATCGCGGCCGAACTGCCGGGCGGTCGTGCGCAGGACGTAGACCACGGAGGGGCTCGTCAATTCAGTTGGCGACTGCGGCTTGCTAGCGTCGTCGGGC
>JAFAQO010000674.1 GCA_019246375.1 Mycobacterium sp.
CGCTCAGATCGGGCAGACGGTGGAGCTGCTTGTCGCAACTGGTGAAGGACGCAAAGACACCCGCACGTCGCGGATGAGCGGGCGGGCCCGCGACGGCCGGCTGGTGCATTTCGCGCCCGGCGGCCTGCAAATTCGCCCTGGCGACATCGTCACCACCGTGGTGACAGACGCTGCGCCGCATCATCTCATCGCCGACGCAGACATCTTGTCCCACCGCCGCACCCGCGCCGGTGACGCCCACGAAGCACGCCCGCGCGGTGTCGGTCTCGGCATGCCCGGTGTCGGGCGGCCCGCCAGTTCGGTCGAGCCCACCGGGTGTACCCGATGAGCGGTGAGAACAAAAACCTGGGCGAATTCGACGCTTTCCGGGCCGACATCGAGGACGCCGAACGCCGGGTAGCACGTGAAATCGAGCCCGGGGTAAGAGGTTTCATTGTCTCCATCCTGGTATTCGTGCTGCTGGGGTCGTTCGTCCTGCCGCACACCGGCGCTGTGCGGGGCTGGGATGTGTTGTTCGGCAGTCACAGTGCCTCCGCGGCCGCGGTGACGCTGCCGTCGCGGGTGTTCGGCTGGCTGGCGTTGGTGTTCGGCGTCGGCTTTTCCATGCTGGCGTTGATGACCCGGCGCTGGGCGTTGGCCTGGGTGGCGCTGGCCGGTTCCGCGGTGGCCAGCGCTGCCGGGATGTTGGCCGTGTGGTCGCGGCAGACTGTGGCCGCCGGTCATCCGGGCCCTGGCGTGGGCCTGATCGTGGCGTGGGTCACCGTGGTGGTTTTGACGTTTCACTGGGCGCGGGTGGTGTGGTCGCGCACCGCCGTCCAGCTAGCCGCCGAGGAGCAGCGCCGGCGTGCCGCCGCCAAGCACCAGTCCCGAACGTTGCTGGAGAGCTTCGGCGACCGCGATGACAAAACGCCCCCGGGTCAGGACGACAAGGACTCGCGCTAGGTGTTCTTCACGGGGAGGTTGTGAACGAGTAGGCGGTCGATAGGTGTCATTCCGCCGATGCCGGTGTGGGGGCGATGGTGATTGTAATGGTGCAACCACTGCTGGTATGTCGCTGCACGGGCGTCATCGGAAAGGTATGTGTCGGCATAGGCCCATTCGGTGGCCAGCGTGCGGTTGAAGCGTTCTACTTTTCCGTTGGTCTGGGGTCGGTATGGTCGGGTCTTCTTGTGCTTGATCGCAGGCCCTAGAGCTTGCGCGAAATACGCTGCCCGGTAACAGTTTCCATTGTCAGTCAAGACGCGTTTAACCGTGATGCCGTGGTCGACGAAAAACGCGTTAGCGCGTAGCCAGAATGCTGCCGCGGTCTCCTTGGCCTCATCGGGGAGGATCTCTGAGTACGCCAGCCGGCTGTGGTCATCGACAGCGTGGTGCAAAAACGCATACCCGCGCCTGCGATGACCGCTGTTGCGCCGACCGAGCTGGCGGCCTACCTTGCGGTGCCCTCCACCCTCGGGGATACGGCCCAGCTTCTTGACATCCAGATGCACCAGGTCGCCCGGCGCCGCGTGCTCGTAGCGACGTGACACGGGCCGGCGCACCGGCAGGCCAGTGTTTTGGTCGAGGTGCCGCAACAGGGGCATTCCATAGCGGCGCAGCACCGCCTCTACCGTCGAGCGCGGCAGATGAAGATGCGTGGCGATGCGATGCGGTCCCCACCGGCGGCTGAACCGTAGCTTGACAATGCGGCGCTCGCGGCGCTGCGGCAGCCGATGAGGGCTGCGATGAGGCCGGCTGGAGCGGTCCACCATGGCCGATTCACCGCCCGCGCGGTACCGATCGGCCCATTTCTTGGCGGTGCTCACTGAACACTGGAACCGCTCAGCAGCCCGCCGCAGGCTCCAACCACGATCAACAACCGCCGACGCCAGCCGCAATCGGCCGCGTGGGGTCAACCAGGCATTAGCGTGGGACATGAGGACCTCTCGGAATCGGTGGTGTGTGTGGTAACCACACCGATACCGGAGGTCCTCGCCTACTTCCCGCTAGCCACGCCGTTCACAACCTGCCTGAGAGTTACATCTAGCCAGCCCTGCACCAGCGATCGACCAGTCTAACTCGGCGAATCCGGTCTCGACGCGAGCCGCCACCAGGGTGTGATAGGCGCTCATCTATCCTCCAGCGATTGTTCGCGACGC
>JAFAQO010000675.1 GCA_019246375.1 Mycobacterium sp.
CACGCTGATATCGGATTCGTCGCAAAAACCCAGTGCCCCGAGCAGCTGATGCGAGGTGCGCAGCACCTGCCGGGCGGTGTCGACGGCCTTGAGCCGAAGCACCAGCGCGTCCGCGGAAAGGGCTTGTGACGGAATTGATTTTGGACGGCAGATGGTGAACTTGGCCAGTTCCTCAAGCCCGCGCACTGCGACCGATGCATCTGCGACGGCGAACTGCACGGCCTGAAAACTTGCCAGCGGCTTGCCGAATTGGACGCGGGAACGCACGTGTTCGCAGGTGATGTGCAGCGATTGCTGTGCGGCGCCCAAGATCCGCCACGAGCCCAGCACGAGATGCAGCTCCACGTCGACGGCGGGCACCGTTCCCTCCGGTTCGCTCAGCGTAGCGGGCACCAAGAAGGGCCCAAGCTTGGCGTCGGTTCGTGACGACAGCCCGGGGCGGTACCGCGTGCCATCGATGTCGGCGGCGATCCAGTCGCCCGGCAGATCGCCGTGGTCGATACGCGGCGCCTCGGGATTCACCAGGGCAAGCCGAGCGCCGTCGGTTGCGAGCAGTTCCTCGACCAGCGGGTAGGGCAGCGCCGTCGCACCGGCGGCCTGGCACAGCACAGCCGCCGCAAGCAAGTCATCGCCGCCGGACCGTACGTCGAGGTCGAACGCGCCAAGTTCGGCGAGCGCGTGCCGCGCCCGGTCGCGGATATCGTCGTCGGTCTCGGCCCGCAAGGCGGCCTGCGGGCCGCCCAACCGCGCCAGCCGCTTGGCGGCCACGGCTGCGAAGTCGGAAATACTTTCCGGCAAAGCTGTATTCACCGCTGATCTCCCAAAACTTCGCGCGCCACCAGCATCCGCTGCACCTCGATGGTTCCCGACGCGACGGTGGCCGCCTGGGCATAACGCCAATGATCTTCGACCGCCCCATGCAGCCGCGCCGCAGCACCGCTGTCCAGTGCCGACGGACCCAGCACGTCGAACAGCAACTCGGCGACTTGCTGGTCGCAGGTGGTGGCCGCGATACGCGCGGCACTGGCTGCCGCACCCGCCGACGGGTCCTCCTGGAGTGACACGGCTCGATACGCGAGCAGCCGCGCTACCCGCAGATCGACCAGTGCCCGCACCCAGCGGCTGCGAATCGATTCGGGCAACCGATCCCAGTCGTCGCCGAGGTCGGCACGCATCCGGTCGAGCAGCGACTCGCACCGCGCGTATCGGGCGATCCCGACCCGCTCGAAGGCGAGCGCTTCGCGCATTACTCGCCATCCGTCGCCGACCAATCCAAGGACGTCTTCTGGGGAGGCCTGCACGCCGTCGAGAAACACCTCGTTGAGGTGATGCGGCCCCAGCATCGAACGGATCGGCCGCACAGTGATACCGGCCCGGTCCATCGGGATCAGAAATAGCGTGAGCCGCTTGGACTTCGGTGCGCCCGGATCGGTGCATGCCGCCAGCACACACCACGATGCCATCTGGGCATACGACGTCCAGACCTTCTGACCGGTGATGCGCCAACCGTCGCCGTCGGACACGGCGCGGGTGCGCAACGACGCGAGATCGCTTCCTGCCTCCGGTTCGGAAAATCCTTGGCACCAAATCACTTCGCCGGCCGCGATCGCTGACAGGTGGCGGCCCTTCTGCTCGGGTGTGCCGTAGCGCATCAGCGCCGGCCCGACCCAGTTGATGCCCATGTACTGGGCACCGCGCGGTTCATGGTGGGCCCACATTTCTTCGCGCACCACGGTCTGTTGCCAGATCGAGCCGCCGCCGCCGCCGTGCTCTTTTGGCCACGCCAGCGCGAGTAACCCTTCGGAAGCCAGTAGCTTGCAGAAGGACTCGGTGGTCGCCAGATCTTGCGGGTCGTAGGTGCAGGCGCCCAGGAAGCCGCCCGGGATATGGTGAGAAATCAACTGCCGCAATCGTTTTCTCAGTTCGCCGGCGTCGGCGCCGAGGTCGTAATCCATCGTCGTCATTCCTTCGGCAGTCCGAGCACCCGCTCGGCGATGATGTTGCGCTGAATCTCCGATGTCCCGCCGTAGATGGTCGCAGCCAGTGCGTCTTGGCGTTCGAAAAGCAGGTCCGGGTTGCCGCTGGAGCGCGGGCCCGCTACCACGGCGCACAGTTCCCAAACCCGTTGCAATGTCAGTGATCCCAGCAGCTTGAGGATGTCTGCCTCCGGGCTCGGCCGGCCGGCGAGTTCGTTATTCAGTGCGCGATATCCGGTGGCTTTCAGCGCGTCGGCGTCGGCGAGCAGCGAGCCAAGCTCAGCGAGGACATCTGACGCCTGCTCGCCGTCGGTACCGCCGATGTCGCGGATCGAGTCGAGTCCGCGACGGATTTCCACCCAGTTCATAATCCAGATCATCTGGCGTTCGTGCTGCAGCGACGACAGCGCGACATGCCAGCCGCCGTTGCAGGGACCAAGGAGGTTAGCCGCGGGCACCTCGACGTCGTCGAGAAACATCTCGCAGAACGTCTCATCGGAGATCGACGCCATCCGAATCGGTTTGACGGTCACGCCGGGAGACTGCAGATCAAGGATGAGGCACGAGATACCACGGTGTTTCGGCGCCGCCGGATCGGTGCGGGCATACAGCGTGCACCATCGCGACAGATGCGCCTGGGTGGTCCAGATCTTGCGACCGTTGACCAGGAAGACGTCGCCTTTCCGCACGGCACGGGTGCGCAGCCCGGCGAAATCGGATCCGGCTTCCGGCTCCGACATGCCCAGCGCCCACCACTCGTCGCCGCGCAGCACAGGCACCAGCAGGCGTTCGATCTGCTCGGGTGTGCCGAACTGGCGAAGCGCGGGCGCGACCACGTTGGGTCCGGCGATATTTGGCAGTTTGGGCGCCGAGCGCATCGCCGCCTCGAGCCGGATCTCCATCGCCTCCCGCAAGCCCAGCGACCGGCCGCCGTGCTCGGTGGGCCAAGTCGGCTGCAACCACCCGGACTCGAACGCGGCCCGCTGATAATCGCGCCGCAAGCCGAGATCCCAGCGGTACTCCCGATATCGCTCGCCGTAGTAGTCGTCGGGCAGAAAGTCGGCCAGCCACGCCGCGAACTCGGCGACGACATCGGCGGTGGTATCGGTGGCCGTCACGCTGCGCCCCCCGCGAAGCGGCGGCCCACCGCATGGTAGAGCGCGCGACTGTCTCCCAGCGCCGCCGCAGCCTGCCAGGCGTGCCGCAGATACAGATGGATGTCATGCTCCCAGGTCTGCGCGAGAGCGCCGTGCACCTGCACCGCAGTCCGTGCACAGCCGACCGCCGCCTCACCTGCGGCCGCCTTGGCGAGCGCCGCACCGGTCCAGGCAGCTGCGGCGGTGCTCGAGGAGTCATCGAGGAGAGCTGCCGCCGCGTAGGTCACACTGCGGGCGCGCTCCAGCGCGACGTAGTTGTCGGCCAAGGCATGTTTGATGCCCTGGAAAGCGCCGATCGGCTTGCCGAACTGCCGCCGCGACTTGGCGTGCTCGACGGACCTGGTCAACGCGGCGCTGGCCACTCCAACCAGGTCGGCGGCCGCGGCAACCAGCGGCCAGGCCAACGCGAATCCGACGTCGACGGGTGCGCTTGCCACCGGCGTGGTGTCGATCTCGACGTCGGCCAGGGGTTGCGCGGGATTAGTGCATTCGGCCGCCGGCTCGCTCATGACTCCGTCACCGTTGCGCACAACGGCGGCCATCACCTCATCGTCGGCTGCGGCCAGGGTGACGATCAAATCGGCCCGCGAAAAGTCGGGGACCGCAATTGCACGCCCGCGCAGACGGCCTTGCTGCAGCGTCATCGCCGCACCAGGCAACCGGTGCCCGGGCGGGTGGGCCGCCAGGGTGGCGACGACTCCGCCGGCGATGTCGTTGCGCAACCGGTCCATCTCCGAGCCGGCCGCGCGCAGCACACCCGCCGCAAGACCGACACTGCTCAACAAGGGGATCGGGGCGATCGCGGTTCCACACTCTTCCAGGACCACCGCCACATCAACCGTGCTCAACGAGCTATCGCCGGCTGAGGCGGGCGCGGCGAGCTCCGTCCAGCCAAGGTCGACAACGGTTTTCCACAACGTTCGCCAGCGTTCCGGGTCCGTCATCGCCTGACGAGCGACATCGGGCGGGCACTCGGCATGTATGACATCCCGCACGCTGTCGCGCAGCGCCAGCTGCTCGGAGTTCAGTCCGACATCCATAAATCCCCTAACATCATAAAAATAGTAAACTAGCCTTCGCGGCGTCAATCGCTACGGCTATGGCCGACCCGGGAGCCCGTATTGTGATCAGCCATGGTCGAGTGGTTCCTGTTTCTGCCCCAGCTGCGATTGCCGGTAACCGAGATCGTTGGGCGAGCGCGCCACGCCGAGGCCAGTGGGTTCGACGGAATCGCATTCATCGACCACCTCGAGGCGCCCGGGCTGCCCGATGAAAACATCTGGGAAGCAATGGGGATTGCCGGGTGGGTTGCCGCGAAGACAGAGCGGTTGCGGATCGGCCACCTAGTGCTCTGCGATGCTTTTCGGCATCCTGCCGTGCTCGCCAAACAAGCCGTCACGCTGTCAGCGGCGTCCGATGGCAGATTCGAACTCGGGCTTGGCGCCGGCTCGTGGCCTGCCGAGTTCGCGAGATTTGGTGTCGGCCAGCACGATCCGGCCGCACGGGTCGAGCAGCTCGAACGCCATCTGGACTTGATCATGCAGTACTGGGGTCGTGGCGAGGGCCCGCAACGCAGTCAGGCGCCGCGCCCGGAACATGCGATCCCGCTGATTCTCGGTGGCACCGGGCGCACGATGATGGGACTCGTTCGCAAATACGCGGATTGGTGGAACCTGCCCGCGAATCATATCGATCGGTTGTCAGCGTTGGCTCCAGCGGCGGGATCGGCGCGGCGGTCAGTTCAGCAAATGGTGGGGTTCGTCGGCAAGGGCGCTGATCCCCAGGCGGTACGGGAGCTGGCTAACCGGCGATTCGGTTATTTGGGTTCTGGACTCGTCTGCGGCGATGCCGATCAGCTGATCCAGCACTTCGCGGGCCTGGCCAGTCACGGTGTCGAGCGGTTCTACGTCTGGTTCGCTGATTTCGCCGAACCGCACTCGCTGCACGAGTTCGGAGAATCAGTGATCAAGCTCTTCCCGGCCGCCGCTAGGCGGTAGCGGTCATCAGCGCTGCCCAGCGCGGCGGCGAGCCTCTGTCGGCACGATCGGTTCACGGGCGAAGGGGCCGCGCCGCACTGCCTCCATCCGGATCTCCGGCAGATCCACCGATGAGTCCACGGTGTCCAGCCAGGCGACGGCCTCAGCGACATCCGACACCTGGATTGCGTACATCTCGAACGGAACGTCTTGCAGCATCTCGGTTTCCACCGGGCCAGGGGTCACGATGTGGACGCTGATGCCGTCGCGGTCGACTTCGAGCGCCAGAGCACGTGCGAACGCGTTCATGCCGGCCTTCGACGCCGAGTAGGCGGTTCGGGCCATCATCGGCTCGTGCGCCGCCGACGAGGAGATGAACACCAGTCGCGAGCCGGCGCGCATCAGCGGCAACACCGCGGCGGTCACCACGAAGCACGAGTCCAGGTTGGCGGCCATGATCGCCCGCCACTGGTCGAAAGTCTGCTTGCGTGCATACGTTCCGCCGAGCATGCCGGCGGCGTGGACGAGCAGGTCGACCGTCTCCAATTCACTTATGGCACCGGCGAATCCGGCTGGATCCGAGGCGTCGGCCACGATGTGGCGGGCACCGATCTCCTCGGCTGCCGCCCGCAACGGGCCTTCCCGGCGTGCCGACACCACAACGTCGTAGCCCAGATCGCCCAGTTTGCGTGCGCACGCTTTGCCGATCCCGCCGCTGCCGCCGGTGACCAGTGCGGTTCTCACGGATTCCCTCGTTGGACCGTTCGCCGAATCAAAGGCCTACAGATGACGGGTCTCCCGCGGCCGGGACAGGGCTTGTGGCGACAGCGCGTAGATCCGTTGGTCGGAGCGACCGGCCAGCACATGCGTCTGGGTATCGGCGAGATGGCGGGCGGATATCCGGCGAGCGCGGTC
>JAFAQO010000685.1 GCA_019246375.1 Mycobacterium sp.
GCGGTAGGCGCCCGCGAGCATGAGCAACTCCAGCATCGCCTCGTCGGAGTGGTAGCGGGCGAGGTCTGCCCAGAGCGCATCGTCGACCGTGCAGCGGTTATGCAGACCGTCGCACAATCGGATCAGGAGACGCTCGGCGTCGGTCCAACATGGATCATCGGCCTCACCGGTGGTTAGCGACGTGATCTGCGCTTCGGTCAAGCCGGCCTGCGCCGCGAACACTGCGACGTGCACGCCCCACTCGTATTCCGCTCCGCACAAGGCGGTGACCCGGTCGATGACGATTTCGCGTTGCCGGACGGACACGTGGCCTCGGTCGAGCAGGCCGGAGTTGAAGAACTTGAAGAACAATCGGCGATCGCGGGCCAATGTGGTGAACAACACCAGCGGCGGGCGCCCCCGCATGATCGTGTCGATGGCTTGCTGGATGTCGCTGGAAAGCGGCGACGAAGCGGGAGCCAGCCGCGCGCTATATTTTTTATAGTAAGCCATGTTGTCGACATTAGGTCTCGTGCTACAAAATGTAAAGCATGAATCCGCCTCGAATCGGGTCGCCCGCCCGCGGTTCCGGTTCGGGACGGCCGATCATGGTGGCCCTCGACGCGCTCGGGCGTCGCGGCGCACTACGGCTGCTCTGGGAGTTGCGCAACGGCCCCCTGACCTTCCGGGCGCTGCAGGCCGCGTGCAACACCAACCCGGGCACGCTCAACATCCGACTGAAGGAGCTTCGAGATCTGCGCATCATCGAGCACAACGAGGGTGGTTACCTCCTGAGCAGGCACGGGCTTGCGCTGATGGCGGCGCTTGCGCCGCTGCAGGCGTGGGCCCATCGCTGGGCGGCAGACTTGTGTTCCTAGCGGCGCAGTTCCCGGACGATCCGCAGGGCGGGCAGCAGCACGCTGCGCGGTGCGAACCGACCGCCCATGCTGGCGACTTTCGGCACCACCCCGGGCACGACGCTGCGCTTACCATCGAGCATCCCCGCGATCGCGGCTGCAGCGACGTTGCGCGGCGAGACTTGGGCGACGCCGATGTTCACGTGTTCGGCGTCGGCGATCTCGGCCCACTCGGTTGGCACTGGTCCCGGACACAAGACTGTGCACGAGACCCCCGTTCCGTGCAGCCCCTCATGCACGGCTTCGGAGAATGTCTGGACGAAGGCTTTGGTGGCCGAGTAGACCGCCATGCCCGGCAACGGCTGGAACGCCGCGATCGAGGCGATGTTGAGCACCGCTCCGGCGCCGCGATCGACCATGCCCGGCAGCGCGGCATGGGTGAGTTCCATCAACGCCAGCGCATTGAGCGTGACTTGTTGGGTTTCCCGCTCGATCGGCAACGTGTGGAACGGTCCGCTGGTGCCGAAGCCCGCGCTGTTGCACAAGCCGGCGATCGCGTCACTGCGAAGCCGGTCAGCCAACTCTGCCCGGTCTGCATTGTTGCCGAGGTCGAGCGGCAATACCTCGACAGCGACCGAGTGTTGTGCTTTCAGCTCGTCGGCGAGTTCATCGAGGCGTTCGCGACGCCGCGCCACGAGCAGCAGCGGGTAGCCGCGGCGGGCCAGGCCGCGGGCCAGTTCGGTACCGATGCCGGAGGAGGCGCCGGTGATGACGACGGTTGCGTGGTCGTCCGGTTTTGGCAGGCTCATGATCGCCTCACCAGTGGATTCCGCGGGTGGCCCGCACGAATGCTTCGCTTCGTTTGTCGAATTTCGTGGTGCCGTCGTCAGATTCCTTGCCCTGGGCTGCGGCGGAGTCGTCGAACATGCTGAATGCGCGGTTGCGGACGTAGTCCATCACCATCGGGTTGACCGCGTCGGCGACCGCGGCGAACTGTCCGACCGGTGAGCTGACCCGCCGCGGCCGATGCACGATCGCGTCGGCGAGCACGCCGGCCGCCTGGTCCGGTGTCAGTGTCGGGAATCGGTCGTACATCGTGGTGGGGCCGATCATCGGGGTACGCACCAGCGCCATGTGCACGGTGGTGAAGCGGACATTGTCGCTGACGGTTTCGGCCTGCAGCGCGTCGCACAGCGTGTCGAGCGCGGCCTTGCTGGCGATGTAGGCGCCGAAGCGCGGCGCCCGGGTTTGTACGCCGGCCGACGACACGTTGAGGATGTGGCCGAAGCCGCGTTCGCGCATGCCGGGGACGAACTTGAGAATGAGCTGCACGGCGCCAAGGTAATTCAGCTGCATGGTTCGCTGGTAGTCGTGAATCCGGTCGTAGGACAGCGCCAGCGATCGCCGGATCGACCTGCCGGCATTGTTGATCAG
>JAFAQO010000104.1 GCA_019246375.1 Mycobacterium sp.
CCCGAATACGAAAGCCACCATCGCGATTCTGCTGTTGCCGCGCCGGGATCATTGCCGGTGACGACGACAAAATTCGCGAAGTCGGGGCCGAAATAGACGCGGTCGGCTTCCCGGCCGGACGTGTCGGACTTGACCAGCGAGACAACCTTATGGACGTCGTCGGCGGCCACCGGAACCGTCGGCCCGGACACCACCTGGACGCGGGCGCGATCCTCACCGCTGGTTTTCGCCCACCACCAGCAGGTCGACGGGTTCTCCTTGATGTCCAGCACGTTCAGCGGGCCTTCCGGGTAGGCCGACAGGTCCAGCCCGGTGACCACCGGCATCTTCGCCAACGCCGCAGGGGCGACCGTCGCCGGGGCAGCGCCTGCTTGGGTGCCGGCATTCTGCAGAATCTGGGCCACCACGGCGGTCACAGTCTGCACACCATCGGACAGCACGACCGAATACTGCTGTGGACCGCTGATTTGCGGTGTCACGAACACCGTTCCCACCGGCCCCGGTGCGCCGGGGAAATTGGCCGGCTTTCCCGCGTCGGCCACCTTCGGCACTGAGAGCTCAGGTCCCACCGGTAAGGCGTCGAAGAGCGCCCGGCTCATCGGACGTGCGTGATCGACCTGCTCGGGCGTCAGCCCCAACGGCAGCAGCACCGCCCGGTTCGACGCATCGATGCGTGACCTGCGCCCCTGCCGGACCACCCAGGTGTCGTCCTGGTAGCGCAGCACGACCGCGTCCGACCCGCTCACCACTCGTCGGCGACTGGACAGGTCCGGAGTTCCGTTGATCACCGTCACCGTCACCGGTGACGGCGCCCCCGCTCCTCCCGTCGCGGTCACCGTGTCGCACACCAGCCACGACGACGTCGCAGGGCTCGTCGGGGAGATTTCGGATGGTGCGCCCGGAATACCTACCAGCGGTCCGTGCGGCTGTTGGGCGATCTGACTTGCCCGCACCTTGTGGGGATTCTCCGCACGGCCGGCGATCAGCCGAGCCGAGGCCAAATTCAACGCCGGATATAAGGTATCGCCCACCCGGACATACAGCGCCCCGGTATCGCGGTCCGCGATGATCGGCGACTCGTTCATCTGGCCGGACGGGCTGATGAACGACCACAGCAGCGCCCCGAGGCAGATCACTGCCGCTGCCGACACCGACGCGACCACGGCCAGGGCCTGACGCCGGCCGGGTTCGACCTCCATGCGGACCCGCCAACGCGTCAACGCCACCGCGGTACGGCGAGCCAAGAACTGATAACCGGTCACCTGGGTGCGCGTCGACAACCCCAGGCCGTAGCCGGATCCCCGCTTGCGGCCCTGATCAGCCACGGTCCCTCACAATCCTGTCTGAAGAAACACCCGGATATCCCGTGGCGCCATTCATCCCGCTAACGTTAAGGCACCGTCGCCAACCTCGCCACGCAGCAAGGTGTCGGTTGGCAGCGCCGCCACGGCCGCTGAAAGCGGTGTGCACCACTGTACTGTCATTCGTCATATGTCCTACTGGATTCGTCACGGTTTCACCGAGCATGGTAGCCACGGATAGCAAAGTCGGCTCGCCGAGAAGATAAACGTTTGCCAAGTGGTAACCGGCCGCTGTCAGTCGGCGACCAAGCAAGAAGGGCTTTATGACTGAAGTTTCGCCGACGTTAATTGAACTGGCCCGGCGGTTTGGCATCGCCACCGAGTACGAGGACTGGGCCGGTCGCCGAGTCGTCATTCCCGAAGCCACCCTGGTTGCCGTGCTTGCCGCGTTCGGCGTGCCCGCCGCCACCGAGCAGGAGCGCAGGACTGCGGTGCACGACCATGACCGGTCGTATTGGGCACACGCATTGCCGCCGGCCATCGTTACCCGCGCCGGGGTCGAGACATCGTTTTGGGTACATGTGACCCACGGGCATCGTGCCGAGGTGTGGCTGCAGCTCGAGGACGGCACTCTGCGCGATGGGCTGCGACAGCTCGACAACTTCGCCGCTCCATTCGAGCTCGACGGCCGTCGGGTCGGTGAAGCCAGATTCATGTTGCCGACCGACGTGCCGCTCGGTTACCACCGACTGCACCTACGCTCCGGCGACCAGGAGGCCACCACCGCTTTGATTGTGACGCCGGACTGGCTGGGTGTTCCCGAGCGGCTCGGCGCCCGCCGCACCTGGGGCCTGGCCACCCAGCTATATAGTGTGCGGTCTCGCCACTCGTGGGGGGTCGGCGACCTGACCGATCTCACCGACCTAGCGGTCTGGTCGGCTTCCGTGCACGGCGCCGGCTATCTGCTGGTCAACCCGCTGCATGCCGCGACGCCGACGACACCGATGGAGCCGTCGCCGTACCTGCCGGCGTCTCGGCGCTTCGTCAACCCGCTTTATCTTCGCGTCGAGGCCATCCCGGAATTCGCGTATCTGCCCAAACGTGGCCGCGTGTGGCGGCTGCGCGCGCAGGTACAGGACCGTGCGAAGAACTCCGACTTGATCGACCGTGACACCGCATGGGCCGGTAAGCGCAAGGCATTGAGACTCCTTTACCAACTGCCTCGGTCGGCGGGTCGCGAACTGGCCTACGCGGCGTTCCGGGCCCGGGAAGGTTCAGCCCTCGACGACTTCGCCACCTGGTGCGCGTTGGCCGAGCGGTACGGCAGTGACTGGCATCAATGGCCGAAAGCGCTGCAGCATCCGGCCGGCGCCGGAGTTGCCGAGTTCGTCAACACCTATCCGCGCGCCGTGGACTTCCACCGCTGGCTGCAGTGGCAACTCGATGAGCAACTCGCGGCCGCACAGTCGCGGGCGGTCCGGGCCGGAATGTCGTTGGGCATCATGCATGACCTGGCCGTCGGTGTGCACCCCGACGGTGCCGACGCTTGGGCTCTGCAGGACGTGTTGGCGCTCGGCGTGACGGCGGGCGCTCCCCCCGACGAGTTCAACCAACTCGGGCAGGACTGGTCGCAGCCGCCGTGGCGGCCGGACCGGCTCGAAGAGCAGGAGTACCAACCGTTTCGTGCACTGATCCGGGCGGTGCTGCGGCACGCCGGCGGCGTCCGCATCGATCACATCATTGGATTGTTCCGGTTGTGGTGGATCCCTAAAGGCGCACCACCCACCGAGGGCACCTATGTGCGCTATGACCATGAGGCGATGATCGGAATCGTCGCGTTGGAGGCGCACCGGGCAGGGGCGCTTGTCGTGGGCGAGGATCTCGGCACTGTTGAACCGTGGGTGCGGGATTATCTGCGGGCACGCGGCGTGCTCGGCACCTCTATATTGTGGTTCGAGCTCGACCGCGACGGCAATGGTGGTCCGCTACCTGCCGAACAGTGGCGGGAGTACTGCCTGTCCTCGGTCGCCACTCATGATCTGCCGCCGACCGCCGGTTATCTCGCCGGAGATCATGTGCAGCTGCGAGACTCGCTGGGCCTGCTGACCCGGCCTGTCGAGGAGGAGCTCGAAGACGACCGGGTCCAGCAGGCGGCCTGGATGGCGGAGTTGCGCCGCGTCGGGCTGCTGGATGACAGTGCCGATGTAGAAGCCGGTCTGGAACAGATCGTCCTTGCCCTGCACCAGTATCTGGGCCGAACCCCCTCGCGGCTGCTGGGCTTGTCGCTGACCGATGCCGTCGGCGACCGGCGCACCCAAAATCAGCCCGGCACCACCGACGAATACCCCAACTGGCGGATCCCACTGACCGCACCCGACGGGCGGCCAATGATCCTCGAGGACGTGTTCACCGATCGCCGAGCCGCAACCTTGGCCGAGGTGCTGCGCGCCCAGACCGCCGCCGACACCGCCTAGTAGTTAGCTGTTAGTTTCAAGGCCCATGGCAGGGGCCTTGAAGATCGGCGTCGTCGCACCTGTTACCGCCGGCGTCACCGGGGAACCGGAGTGGATGGCGAGCTTCGCGCGTCATCTTGAAGCGTGCGGTTTCGAATCGATCGTCGCCGTCGAGCACACCGTCCTGGTGACCAACTACGACAGTGTCTATCCCTACGACAGCTCGGGTCGGGTTGGCCTGTCGGCTGATTGTCCGGTGCCGGATCCGCTTGATCTGCTTGCTTTTCTGGCCGGACACACCG
>JAFAQO010000112.1 GCA_019246375.1 Mycobacterium sp.
TGGTGAACTCGATGCACGGGCCAACCGATGGGGACGCGCGCTGGCGACAGCCGGCGCTGAGTCCGGTTCACTTGTGGCGCTTGCTATTCCCAATTCCGAGGAGCTGGTGCTCGCCGCGTTGGGGTGCTGGAAGATCGGCGCTGTCCCGGTCCCGATGCGCTGGGATCTGCCGGACTGGGAGCGATCGCGCGTGCTCGACGTGATCGATCCGGCCGTGCTCGTCGACGAAGAGCACGTCTCGGCGCTGGCCTCGTGCGCCGCACGTGAATCCGAAATGCCGCTGCCGGTAGCGGTTTCGCCTATGGTCAACGGAATCTGCAGCAGCGGTTCGACCGGTGTGCCCAAAGTGATCCTCAGTCTTGCCCAAGCCCTTTGGACACCCGAACACAGCGTGCCGTTTATGGCGGCCTGGACGCCGGTGCCGCAACCGCAGACGATCCTCGTGCCCGGACCGATGTACCACACAAACGGTTTTGCCCCGCTGAACAACCTGTTGGGCGGTGACCGTTTGGTGGTGCTGGAGAAGTTCGACGCGGCACTGGTGCTGGACACGATCGAGCGGTATCGGGTCACCAACTTCACCGCCACGCCGACGATGCTCGGGCGGATCGCTGCTCTGCCCGATGTACGCCAGCGCGATTTGTCCAGTGTCGTCTGGATCTTGCAGGGCGCCGCCCTGATGCCGCCCGCGCTGCTGCACGCCTGGTTCGACCTGCTCAGCCCCGAGCAGGTCGTGATGGCCTACGGGATGACCGAGAACCTCGGGCTGACCGCATTGCGCGGCGACGAGTGGCTGAGTCATCCGGGCAGTATTGGCCGCGGTTTCCGGGGTACCGAGATCCGGATCCTCGACACCGACGGCAGACCTCTCGGCCCCGATGAGCAAGGCGAGGTCTATCTGCGCGCACCGATGAGCGCGGGGTACCGCTATCTGGGCGGGGCGCCGCCGTTGCCGTCGACTGCGGACGGCTTTCGGTCCGCCGGCGATATCGGTCACCTCGACGACGAGGGTTATCTCTACATCGCCGACCGGCGCGCCGACATGATCATCACCGGCGGCGCCAACGTCTTTCCCGCGGAGGTCGAGTGCGCGCTGGCCGAGTACGACGACATCGCCGACGTCAT
The DNA here is from genome assembly GCA_019246375.1 of Mycobacterium sp. Taxonomy (GTDB): domain Bacteria; phylum Actinomycetota; class Actinomycetes; order Mycobacteriales; family Mycobacteriaceae; genus Mycobacterium. Next base: position 1,126 of record JAFAQO010000112.1, read on the forward strand.
CGTGATCGGACTCGCCGACCCGGAATGGGGCCGCCGAGTGCATGCCGTCGTGCAACTCGCCGACCCCTTGAAGCCGCTGACAGAGCAGCAGGTGATCCGGTACGCGAAGAGCCGGCTTGCCGCCTACAAGGTGCCTAAGACCGTGGAGTTCGTCGACGAGCTCCCCCGCACCGCGGCGACCAAGATCAACCGCTCAGCGATGATCCAAGCCAGGGGCGGTTGATCGCGCGGGCGGAAGCCGGGCCCACCGATATCGCTACGATCGCGGTAACCTCGTTCTCAAAGCGCCATCAGCGCGCAGCGGAGGAGGACAAAAGGCCCATGGCCGGCTCGGACGACGCCGAGGTAACGCGCGGCGACCGCTTCATCAAGACCGCGGTCGCCATTCTGGGCGAAACCGGGCGCACCGACTTCACCGTGCAAGAGGTCGTCGGACGCTCCAAGACATCCCTGCGGGCCTTCTACCAGCATTTCAGTAGTAAGGACGAATTACTGCTGGCCCTGTTCGAACGGACCATGGTGCAGTCGGCGGAGACCTGGCGCGCCGAAACCACCGGAATGGACAGCAGCGCGGCGCTGAAATTGGTCATCGACCGGGTCAGTGCGCAACCGGAATCGAGCACGCAGGACAGCCTCAATCGAGCGTTGAGTCTGTACAACCAACATCTGGCCGAAACCCGGCCCCGGGATTACGCCCGGGTGTTGTCTCCCCTGCATGAGCTCATCGGTGACATCGTCGAGCGCGGCATCACCGAGGGCGTGTTCAGGCCCGGGCTCGACGTTGGTGCCGCGGCAGCCATCGTCATGCAAACGCTTTTGGGCGCAATGCGTTTGCATTGGCTGGGCGCTGAGTTGACCGGAACGCCGGTCGACGCCGCCCAGTTGTACGACTTCTGTATCTGCGCCCTCGGCGCCGGCGACGGCTCAGCCGAAAAAGACGCCGACCAAGAGCTGACGCCGTCGTCGCTGGCCGAGCTGTTCACTCGGATCGGATTGCGGGAGACCGCCCATGCCGACGACGAATACGCCATGGAAATGCCGGTCCGGCCGCAAGTGGTCAATACCGCCGGCGCCATCCAGGGCGGGCTGATCGCGACGCTCGCCGATGTGGCGGGCGGGACCCTTGGCCTTCGTTATCTTGCACCGGGTACCGGCCTTACCACTACCGACCTGTTCATCCGCTACCTGCAGCCGATCACCGAAGGTTCAGCACGAGCGGTCGCCAGGATTCTGCGGGCCGGTCGCCGCACCGTCGTGGCTCAGGTGGACATTTTCCGCAGCGGCGACGACGAACTGGCCGCAACCGCCACGGTGAACTTCGCCGTGGTCAAGCGTGGCCGGGGGCAGTGAGCCGTCGGCTGAACAATTCCGCCTCGACTCCCATTACCGTCGGACGGGCACAAGTGGTAACGTCATTACCACCTGCTACTGAGCCACTAAAAGACTGCTGCAAGGAGATCGCCATGCCGTCTCGCGAGCTTCCCTTCCCCGTATTCGACGCCGACAACCACCTGTACGAGCCGCAGGAGGCGCTGACCAAGTTCCTGCCGGAGAACCGCAAGCGTGCGATCGACTACGTGCAGGTCCGCGGCCGCACCAAGATCGTGGTGCGCGGCCACATCAGCGACTACATCCCCAACCCGACCTTCGAGGTGGTGGCCCGTCCCGGTGCGCAGGAGGAGTACTTCCGCCACGGCAGCGGCGGCAAGAGCTACCGGGAAATGATGGGTGAGCCGATGAAGGCGATCCCCGCTTTCCGCGAGCCGGGCCCGCGGCTGGAGGTCATGGACGAGCTCGGCCTCGACTACGCGCTGATGATCCCGACGCTGGCCAGCCTGGTCGAGGAGCGGATGAAAGACGACCCGGAGCTGACCCACGACGTCATTCACGCCCTCAACCAATGGATGTACGAAACTTGGTCGTTCAACTACGAGGAGCGCATCTTCTCCACGCCGATCGTCACCCTGCCCATCGTCGAGCGTGCCCTGGAAGAACTGGAGTGGTGTCTGGAGCGGGGCGCGCGCACCGTGCTGGTCCGGCCGGCCCCCGTGCCGGGCTACCGGGGTAGTCGGTCCCCCGGGCTCGAGGAGTTCGACCCGTTCTGGCAGGCCTGCATCAAAGCCGAAATACCGGTGACGATGCACGCCTCGGACAGTGGCTACTCAGAGTTCATGAACGTATGGGAACCCGGCGACGAGTTCCTGCCGTTCCGGCCCACAGCGTTTCGAATGCTGGCGATGGGCCATCGGCCGATTGAAGACGCGATGGGTGCGATGGTCTGCCACGGCGCGCTGTCGCGCAACCCCGAGCTGCGGCTCCTGTCGATCGAGAACGGCGCGGATTGGGTGCCTGACCTGTTCAAGAAACTCAAGGGTGTCTATAAGAAGATGCCGAGCGCGTTCAGCGAAGATCCCATCGAGGCGTTCAAGCGCTGCATCTACATCAGCCCGTTCTGGGAAGACCGGTTCGTCGACATCGTCAAGATGGTGGGCTCCGACCGAGTGGTGTTCGGGTCCGACTGGCCGCACCCCGAGGGCCTGGCTGACCCACTGACCTTCGTCGATGAACTCACCGAACTCGACCAGGAAGACGTCGAGAAGATCATGGGCGGCAACATGATGAAGGTGATGAAGGTCGCCAAACCAGTGAGCGCCTAAAGTCGGTGCTGCGCCCGGTAGGGTCACCGACATGCAGCAGCGCATCCTCGAAGCGGTCATCTATCAACGGGATCCGCCGATTGCGCGGATTATCCTGAATCGGGTCGATAAGGCCAACACCAAGGACTCGCGCCTAGTGCGTGAAGTCGACGATTGTCTCCACGAGGCCGACCGCGACGGCGAGATCAAGGTGGTAATCCTCAAGGCCAACGGCGACGGCTTCTGCGGCGGCCACGTAGCCCGCTGGGATCCGCACGAAAACCCGTATCCCGAGTTCGGCACCACGTTCGAGGAGCTTTACAAGGGCACCGCCGACCTGTTTTTGTGGCCGACGCTTTATCTGTGGGAATTCCCGAAGCCGACGATCTCGCAGATCCATGGCTATTGCGTGGGCGGTGGGATTTATTTGGGCCTGCTGACGGACTTCTGCGTGGCGTCGGAGGACGCGTATTTCCAGATGCCGCTTGCGCAGAGTTTGGGTGAGCCCGGTGGGCACACCATGATCGAGCCGTGGTTGATGATGAACTGGCATCGCACCATGGACTGGCTTTTGTTGGCGCCCACGCTATCCGCACAGGAGGCGCTAGAGTGGGGACTGCTCAATAAGGTCGTGCCGCGAGACGATCTCGAAGAGACCGTTGAGGCCATGGCGCGCAAGATCGCTCAGATTCCGTTGACCACGTTGATGGCCGTGAAGAACAACGTGAAGCGGGCCTGGGAATTGATGGGCATGCGCGTCCACCTACAGGTCAGCCACATCCTGACGAACATGGTCGGCGCAGCATCCGATGTTCAGGCACGGCGAGCCGAGCTCATGCAATCAGGCCTGAACCCACGCGATTTCGTCGGGCGCAACGACGAACCGGACAGCGACAGTTAGTAGCGCGAGCCCAGTCAGCGGTTCATCTCGCCGGCGAGCCTACGACCGGCGGCATGGCGGGCCGCGACGTAGCCGAACACCATCGTGTTTGCGATGCTCCCGCCCGCGCCCAAATACGTTCGGCCCATCACCGTGGCGGTGATATTTCCGGTGGCGTAGAGTCCGTCGATCACCCGGTCGTGCTCGTCGAGGACCTGCGCGTACTCGTTGGTGATTACGCCGCCACATGTTCCGACGTCGGCCGGATACACCTTGGTTGCGTAGTACGGCGCACGGTCGAGTGGACCGACTGAGGCGTTCGGCCGATACCCGGGATCGCCAAGGCAGTCGTTGTACGCCGACTGGCCTCGGCCGAAATCGGGGTCCAGGCCCTTGGCCGCGAACCGGTTGAACCGCTGGATAGTGCTCGCCAGCGCGCCCGCAGGGATGTCGATCTGGCGTGCCAGGTCGCCGATGGTGTCGCCCCGTTTGACGGCGCCCCGCTCGATCAGTTCTTCGGGCAGGCGATGCTTCTTGAATGGGTTTGCCCCCGCAACATACCTACCCACATAACCTTCGTCGAAGATCATCCAGCACGGCACCGCCTTGTTGGCGTACATCGCCTTGCCGACCTCAACATAGGAGTTCGACTCGTTGCAAAACCGCCGACCGGTCGAGTCGACGTAGATGGCGCCGGGTCGCTGTCGCCCTGAGCCGAGTGACGCAGCTGCAGCACCGCCCTGGGCGATGAAAACCGAAGGCAGCCACCAAGCCTCGTCCAACAGGTCGGTTTTCGCGCCCAGGCCTATCGCGGTCTGCAGCACCTCACCCGTGTCGCCCGCGTTCGCGATCGACCACTGCCCCTCATTGGGCTGGTCGCCGCTGTAGCGGCGGCGCATGTCCGCGTTGTGGCTGAAGCCGCCGGCGGCGAGCAGAACTCCCTTGCGTGCCTCGATGTTCAGCGATGAGCCGTCGCGACTGATGCGCGCGCCGACGATCTGGCCGTCCTCGACGATGAGATCCTCTATCGCGGTGCTTATCCAGAGCGGCGGCTCGCCACCGCCGAGATCCATCAAAATCTTCAGCATCTGGCCAATGAGGGACGCGCCGTTGGTGAGGATCTCGCGACGCCGGATGCGCGCCGCCGCGGTGCGCAGGAACACCCGCATTGCCACGGTGAATGCGCGCGGGGTCCGGTTGTAGTACTGCACCGAGCGCAGCTCGTTGGTCTTCACTACGTAACCCCCGTAGTTCTTGCCCAGCGACGGCTGCACCCGCTCGCTCCAGTTGCCCAGCTCGGCGGCGTCGAACGGAATGCCCTCGACGGCGCGACCGGCGGCGTTGCCGCCCTTGTGATTGGGGTAGTAGTCGCTCCAGCCGGGGCATCGCACGAGGCGAACGCCCTTGCGCAGCAGGAAGTTGATCATTTCGGAGCCTGCGGTGAGGAACATCTCGCGGCGCGCCGGCGATGATGCCGCACCGATGTCACCAACGACGTCGGCGAAGTAGGCCAGGCCCTCCTCGTGCGAATCAGCGATACCGTCCATCCGCATCAACGGGTTGTTCGGCAACCACACCATGCCACCAGACATCCCCGTAGACCCGCCCACTAAGGCCTGTTTTTCGACGATCAGCGGCTGCAGTCCGGCATCAAGCGCGGCCAGCGCCGCCACCATTCCCCCGCCGCCGCTGCCTGCAATGAGCAGGTCGACGGAGTGGTCCCACCGGCCAGTCATAGCAGACCTAGGTCGGCGACCGGCACGTCAATCGTGGTGCTGGTCTTCTGGATCGCGGGCACCAGCATGTCGTGCGGCAAACCGGCGAGGAAACCGTCGACAACGCGTTCGAAGTTCGAGATCAGTCCTTCGATCTGGTTGGACAGCCGCATGTATTCAAAACCTCGTGCGTGCAGTCCTTTCTGCTGTCGAGGCAGGTTGGAGAAATCCTGGGCGGGAATGGGCGGCCAGCGCGGGTCGTCCGGCGCCATCGGCTCCGGGGGCGTGGGCTTGCCCGCTGAACGGTCCGACGGAAATCGGGTCAGCGACCAGATCTCGAACAGCGTCTCCTCGGGTCCGAGCGGGCGGATCCGATACGACGAGGCGCTGCTGTAGGTGGGTAACAGGAAGTAGTGCGGGAAGCAGAACCCGATCGCGTCGGTGATTCCGCGCCGGTCCAGGTCGTTGAGGTCGGGGATGTCGCTGCCCCGGGCTCGATGCCAGCTGACGACCGCGTCGTTGAGCGTGCTGCGCCAGATGGCCATCGCCGCAGCCGGATCCGCCGGCAGCTCGATGTTCTGCAAGCCCTCCGCAATGCGGATGTCGTTCTCGTGCGTCATGCCGCCCATGCCCGCGCCGAGCGTGCGCATGAAGTACAGGCTCGTCTGGATGACATCCTGCCCCGAGCGACCCGACGACGGCAGCAGCTGGGGATGGGTCTGCGGCACATGGTAGCCCTCCATGAATGCCGCCGTCGCCAGCTTCCAGTTCACCGGAAGCAGGCACGCCTGCCACCACTCGGTGCGCAGCGCCTCCACCTTCCAGGCGTCATAGACCGATGCGAACGGCTCCTGGCAATCGCGTAAGGCGGGAGCGTCGTCATCGAGGTTGATCCACGCGCACCCACCCCACAGCTCACATCTGACCG
>JAFAQO010000115.1 GCA_019246375.1 Mycobacterium sp.
AGCCAATTGTGTTCGCTGCCATCGGGAAATGCCATTGTATCCGGGGTGTCGTACAGCAGGCCGGTGAGCACCACGTCGCTGCGAGTGCCCAGATGCTGCTTAGCCATTGCGCTGAACGTGCGGGCTATGGCACCGAATGCCTCGAAGTCCGAGCGGGTTTCCCACGGCGGATCGATGGCCGGGCTGAACGCGTGCACATAGGGGTGCATGTCGGTGCTGGAGAGGTCGGCCTTCTCGTACCAGGTGGCCGCAGGCAGCACCACATCGGACATCAACGTCGTCGACGTCATCCGGAAGTCGATGGACATCAGCAAGTCGAGCTTGCCCTCTGGAATGTCCTTCTGCCAATCGACATCCGACGGTTTTAGCCCGTCCGCCGGGGGTTCGGATTGTACGTTCGAGTCCGTGCCCAATAGGTGCCGCAGGAAGTATTCGCCGCCCTTGCCCGACGACCCGATCAGGTTGGACCGCCATACGGTCAGCACCCGCGGCCAGTTCAGCGGGTTATCGGGATCGGTGACCGCGAGCTTCAATTTGCGCTGCGCGAGTTGTTCGGCCACGTACTCCGAGACATCACGGCCGGCGCCGCGGGCCTCGTCGGCTAGGTCGAGACTGGACCGGTCGAACTGCGGGTAGAACGGGCTCCAGCCCATCGCTACCGCGGATGCCATCAGGTCCATCGTGTGCTTGCCGGCGAATCTGCCGCGTCCCAGCGGGCTGGCGAGTTTGTCGGCACCGTAACCGTCATAGCGCCACTGGTCGGTGTGCGCATACCAGTAGGAGGCGCCGGGCACTTGCCGCGGCGGCCGCGACCAGTCGGTCGCATTCGACAACGTCTGCCAGCCGGTGAGCGGACGTACCTTTTCCTGACCTACGTAATGGGCCCACCCGCCCCCGTTGCGTCCCATCGAACCGGTCAACATCAGCAGCGCTAGCACCGCGCGATATGTGGTGTCGGCATGGAACCAGTGGCAGATCCCCCCGCCCATGAGAATCATCGAACGTCCGCCGGATTCCTCTGCGCTGCGGGCGAATTCCTTGGCGATTCGGACCGCTTGTCCGGCCGATACTCCGGTGATCGGTTCCTGCCAGGCCGGCGTATTCGGTTGGCTGGGGTCGTCGTAACCGGTGGGCCACTCGCCGGGCAGTCCCGGGCGCGCCACCCCGTAGTGCGCCAGCATCAGGTCAAAGACCGTGCACACCAGATGATTGCCGACCCGCCGCACCGGCACACCGCGCGCCACGGTTTCACCGTGGCCGTCGGTCGTATCGAAGCTCGGTAGCTGAACCAGCGCGGTCGGACGGTCACCGTTGGCCGCTTGCCCGGGCTGCACGGTCAGTGCCGGAATCACCGCCCCCAGATCCAGGTTCCATTTCCCAATGCCGTCCTCGCCGAAGCGAAATCCCAAGGAGCCGTGGGGCACAACAAGACTGTCAGTCGTTTCGTCGAGCACTGCCGGCTTGAACGCGGCGTTCTCGACCTCCTGACCGATATCGGCCGCCGTCAGAGGCTTGCCGGGGACCAGCTCTTCACCGCGCTGTTCGAGCTTGATCAGGAACGGCAGGTCGGTGTAGCGGCGCACGTAATCGGAGAAAAACGGAACTTCTTGTTGCACAAAGCATTCCGAGAGGATCACGTGGCCCATCGCCATGGCCAGCGCCGCGTCTGTGCCGGCCGCGCAGGGCATCCACTCGTCGGCGAACTTGGTGTTGTCAGCGTAGTCGGGGCTGACCACCACGACCTTGGTGCCCCGGTAGCGGGCCTCGGCCATCCAGTGCGCGTCGGGTGTGCGCGTGATCGGGACGTTGGAGCCCCACATGACCAGATACGCCGCGTCCCACCAGTCTCCGGATTCCGGCACGTCGGTCTGATCGCCGAACACCTGCGGCGAGGCCACCGGCAGATCGGCATACCAGTCGTAGAACGACGTCATCGCCCCGCCAAGCAGCTCGACGAATCGGGAACCTGCGGCATGGCTGATCATCGACATCGCCGGGATCGGCGAGAAGCCGGCGACGCGGTCCGGCCCGTACTCCTTGATGGTGTGTACATGCGCCGCGGCGATCATCTCGGTGGCCTCGGCCCAACTCACCCGCACCAGACCACCTTTTCCGCGGACCTGTTGATAGCGGCGACGGCGCTCGGGATCGGCTTGAATGTCGGCCCACGCCAGTACCGGGTCGCCGAGTCGGGCCTTGGCTTCCCGGAACATCTGCACGAGCAGCCCGCGGACATACGGATACCGCACTCGGGTCGGCGAATAGCTGTACCAGGAAAACGATGCACCGCGGGGGCAGCCGCGCGGTTCGTATTCCGGCCGGTCCGGACCCACCGAGGGGTAATCAGTCTGCTGGGTTTCCCAGGTGATGATGCCGTCTTTGACGTAGATCTTCCATGAGCACGAACCGGTGCAATTGACACCGTGCGTGGAGCGCACCACCTTGTCGTGGCTCCACCGGTCGCGATAAAACACATCGCTTTCACGGCCGCCGCTGCGAGTAACGGTGCGCAGGTCGGTGGAGAACTCCCCGGGAGTGAAGAAGCGGCCGCTGCGCTCCAACAACTCCTCTAAAGCTCCTCCGACATGCGGCGTGAGAGTCACAGGAAGACCTCCTTACCCGTACTGGAGCGCCTCGTCGCCGGTTCGTATGCAGGCGGTTGTCAGGGATCGCTCGGTCACTCGAAGACCATTTCGGGGTTCTTGCGACCAGGCTGGGGGCGACCGTCGCCATTGGCGGTTCGCACGGTGGTCATCAACTGGTCATCAGCATAAGTCGCCGAGGCGGTGACGGCCACGCGAACACTCGACGGGCGGTGCAGCGCGATCCTGCTAGCCAGCGTCGAGTTCGTGCGCCGGTGTGCAACGAAAGGCCTGGAAATCGTGTCCACGCGTTACCGGAAGTCGTCGGGATCGATAATCACATGATAACTGTAGGTTAATGTTTCCGTAGGAACGTAATGGGGGATTTGGGCGGCGTGTTCCTCGTCACTTCTGTGGCTTGTCTGCCCAAAGCGCTGTGTGCCGGTCCGCGCCTGGCTGGCAATGCCCCTACAGAATTCGAGTCAGCGCAGACAGCCAGGCCCGATCTGCGGGCACCCAGTCGAGGTCGTACAGTTCAGCCGCCGTCACCCAGCGCAGCGATTGGTGATCGTGCGGGTGAGGTTCGCCGCGGATCAGCCGTACTTGATACGCCCGCAGTGTCGTCGTCCCGTCCAACGAAACGTCATCGCCCAGCCGGTCGCCGACAGTCACGTCGACACCCAGCTCCTCAGCCAATTCACGGGCCAGCGCGTCGGACTCGGTTTCGCCAGGACCGACCTTGCCACCCGGGAGTTCCCAGCGGCCGGCCAATTCCGGCGGTCTAGTGCGTTGTGCCGCCAAGACGGCCGAGTCGGCGATGACGGCTCCGGCGACGACGATCTGGTTCGGCATCGCGAATGACGGTATACGGTCGGGAAATGGCTCTGGTGTTTCCCGAGAAGCACTGTGCGTCACCTGCGTAAACCTTGCTCTCGTGGCAGCGTTGTGCCGCCTGTTAAACGGGCGTCGTCCACGGCCACGGATAGAGCTTCAGCCATCCAGGACCACATCATCCACTGCCCCGTTCGTCCGTTAGCAGCCTTCTCAGCCGGGTCTGGACT
>JAFAQO010000122.1 GCA_019246375.1 Mycobacterium sp.
CGGACCCGGTGTGGGCCAAGAAATTCACCGATGCCGGGGTGCCGATCGTCGGCGATGACATCAAGAGCCAGGTCGGCGCGACGATCACCCATCGGGTGATGGCCAAGCTGTTCGAGGACCGCGGTGTGCAACTGGACCGCACCATGCAGCTGAACGTCGGCGGCAACATGGACTTCCTCAACATGCTCGAACGCGAGCGGCTGGAGTCGAAGAAGATCTCCAAGACCCGGGCTGTCACGTCCAACCTGCAGCGCGAGTTCAAGACCAAAGATGTGCACATCGGGCCCTCTGACCACGTCGGCTGGCTCGATGACCGCAAGTGGGCCTATGTGCGTCTGGAAGGTCGCGCCTTCGGTGATGTGCCGCTGAACTTAGAATACAAGCTGGAGGTGTGGGACTCGCCGAACTCGGCAGGGGTCATCATCGACGCAGTGCGCGCGGCGAAGATCGCTAAGGACCGCGGCATCGGCGGACCGGTGATCCCGGCGTCGGCCTACCTGATGAAGAGTCCGCCGCAGCAGCTGCCCGACGACATTGCCCGCGCCAAACTCGAAGAGTTCATCGCGGAGTAGCTCGGTGGAGCTGTTCGGCGTGGCCAAGATTTCCGACGACGAGCTGGCCGGGCTTCCCGAGTTCGCGCTGCTGCCCGAGAACGCCGAGCAGGCCGGTGTGACCGGACCGCTGCCGGCCGTGCAGCGAGTCGACGTGGATACCGCCGAGGGCGCGATCAGTGCGCTGCGTTGGGGTGACCGCCCGCCACGGGTGATCTTTTTGCACGGCGGCGGGCAGAACGCGCACACCTGGGACACCGTGATTGTGGGGTTGAGCGAACCGGCGCTGGCGGTGGACCTGCCCGGCCACGGCCATTCCGACTGGCGCGACGACGGCGACTACTCGGCGCAACGCAACGCCGTGACGTTGGCGCCGGTGTTGCAGGAGCTCGCGCCCGACGCCGAGCTGATGGTGGGCATGTCGCTGGGCGGGCTGACCGCGATTCGGCTGTCCGCGGTGGCACCTGACCTGGTACGTGAGCTCGTCCTGGTCGACGTCACACCGTCAGCGCTGCAGCGGCACGCAGAACTCACCGCCGACGAGCAAGGCGCGGTGGCGTTAATGCACGGCGAGCGGGTGTTCCCCAGCTTTGCGGCCATGCTGGAGGTGACGACCGCCGCAGCCCCGCATCGCGACCCGCAATCCTTGCGCCGCGGCGTGTTCCACAATTCCCGTCGCCTCGACGACGGCCGTTGGACGTGGCGCTACGACACGATACGCACGGTCCCCGACTTCGCCAGCCTGTGGGACGACGTGGACGCCTTGTCCGCGCCGGTGACCTTGGTGCGCGGCGGCGCGTCGGGCTTCGTCACCGACCAGGACGCCGCCGAATTGAGCCGGCGCGCAGGGCATTTTCGCGGCGTTACGGTTGTCGAGAATTCCGGTCATTCCGTGCAGAGTGACCAACCCGGCGTCTTGACCGGCATCGTGCGCGAAGTACTCGCCAAATAAGCACTGCGGCCAACCGGCTACCGTGACACTGTGGCCTCTCCTTCACGCCCAGCCGGTCCCATCCGTGTCGGCGTGCAATTGCAGCCGCAGCACGCCCCCGACTACCGCATCATCCGTGACGCAGTCCGCCGCTGCGAAGACATCGGGGTCGACGTCGCCTTCAACTGGGATCACTTCTTCCCGCTCTACGGCGATCCGGACGGCGCTCATTTCGAGTGCTGGACGATGCTGGGCGCGTGGGCCGAGCAGACGTCGCGGATCGACATCGGCGCGCTGGTGACCTGCAACTCCTACCTCAATCCGGAGCTGCTCGCCGATATGGCCCGCACCGTCGACCACATCTCCGGTGGCCGACTCATTCTGGGCATCGGATCCGGCTGGAAGCAGAGGGACTACGACGAATACGGCTACGAATTCGGCAGCGCGGGCAGCCGACTTGACGATCTGGCCGCCGCGCTGCCGCGCATCAAATCCCGGTTAGCGCAGCTCAACCCGGCGCCTACTCGTGACATCCCGATTCTGATCGGCGGACAAGGCGAGAAGAAGACGTTGCGGCTGGTCGCCGAGCACGCCGACATCTGGCATAGCTTCGCCACGCAGGACGAGTATCCGGCGAAGTCAGACGTGCTGGCCCAGCACTGCGCCGCCGTCGGGCGAGACCCCGGCAGCATCGCACGGTCGACCGCAGTCGGCGGCGAAACAGGGCACGGTACGGGTGTTGACATGCTGACCGCCAACGCCGAGTCGCTGGCCGGCCTCGGCGTCACGCTGCTGACCGTCGGCGCAACCGGTCCCGACTATGACCTGACGAACGCCGAGGCGTTGTGCCGGTGGCGCGACAGCCGTTAAGACACGATTTGTGGTGTGCGAACGGGGCTGAACGACACCGATGCCCAAATCCGGCGGCGTCTGTCGGCCAGGCCGCATTGTGAACAGCCGAACAATGCAGGCATCGTGACCCTTAAGTTCGCCCGACTATGGCGGATCGGCAGACCAGCACTGGCGGCGGTCGTGCTGGTCTGCGCGCTCGGATTTGCCCCGCCTGCGGCAGCCGATACCGATCAGTGCGCCCCATCCGGGGTTGAAGGCGCGATCGCTTTGCCGCGGAAGCTGGCCACGGCCAACCGCCCGCATGAGGACAAGTACACGACCGCCGACGTCGAACCGCTGCGTTCGGTAGACACCGGCAGGCTGGGCCTCACCACACCGGGCACTTTGACGGTCGCCACTCTGTCGCAAGCCCCGCCGGCAAGCTGCATCGACGCCCGCGGGCGATTCACCGGTTTCGACAACGAGCTGCTGCGCTCCATCGCCGGCAAGCTGGGATTGCGGGTCAACTTCGTCGGCACCGACTTCTCGGGGCTGCTCGCTCAGGTGGCGTCCCGGCGCTTCGACGTCGGCTC
>JAFAQO010000130.1 GCA_019246375.1 Mycobacterium sp.
CACCGCGCTCATGGTGGCCTCGGTTCCGGAGCTGACCAGTCGGACCCGCTGCACCGGCGGCATGCGGTCGATGACCTCTGCGGCCAGTTCGGTCTCGGCGGGTGTCGGCGCGCCGAAGGACAACCCGGTGGTCGCGGCTCTGGCGACAGCGTCGACCACCGACGGGTGCGCGTGGCCCAGGATCATCGGTCCCCACGAGCAGACCAGATCGACGTAGCGGTTGCCGTCGGCGTCAGTGAGCCGGCATCCGTGGGCTTCGGTGATGAAGCGTGGCGTGCCGCCAACCGCTTTGAACGCCCGCACCGGCGAGTTCACCCCGCCGGGGATGACCGCGCAGGCGTCGTCGAACAGCCGCGCGGAGACGGTCGTCGAAGTCCCGGTGTGATCAGTAACGCGCACGCTTACAGTGTCCCAGCCGCTGGAACCGGCTCGACTACAGGGTGTAGTTGTCGGGCCGCGGGCCTTATACCCGAGCTTTCGAGCAGCGTGGTTCTTAGCTCTGTACCCGGTTTCGTGCGGCTCGCCGCGCGAGGATTTTGCCGACCAGTCAGGCGGAGATTGGACGCCGTCAACCAACGGCGCTACCGTTGGAACAAAAATTTGGTTCCGGCGCGCTGGAGGATGGTCATCGCTGCAATGGGCACGGTAAGCGCGCTGTGGCGCTATCCCGTCAAGTCGCTAGGCGGTGAGACCATTCAGCGCGCTGACTTCAACTCGCGTGGTGTTCACGGTGATCGCCTGTGGGCGGTGCGCGATGTCGAACGTGACATCACTGCATCGGCCCGCCGCATCCCCAAGCTGCTAACTGCTACCGCCCGCTACTGCGCACCGGTTCCGCGCACAGCGGGTCCGGGCGATGTACCCGACATCGAAATCACGTTCCCGGACGGAGCGGTTCTTTGCTCGAAGGACTCCAACGTGGATACCAAGCTCTCCGAGCTGGTCAATCGCGAGGTGCGGCTGACGGCACTGCCCCCTGCGGACGACACGAGCTTGCACCGCCTTAGCCGCACACAACGAAGCGAGAATTTGGCCGCGGTTCGCTCCGACTTCGGCGTTGCGGACGACGAGAAACTGCCTGACACCTCGATCGTGCCCATCGCAGATATGCTCACGCTGTCGCGCTATTCCACGCCACCCGGCACGTTTGTCGATCTAGCACCGGTGCATGTACTGACCGAGACAAGTCTGCAAACCATCAGCGCCGAGGTGGGTCATGACGTTGATGTGCGTCGCTTCCGACCCAACGTGATGGTCCATCTTCACGAACCGGAGACCGACCTACCAGAGGCGGTGTGGATCGGCCACCAATTACAAGTCGGCGCCGCGGTGCTTGCGGTTCGGATGCCCACACTGCGCTGTGTTGTACCCAGCCGGCCCCAGCCCGGTTTGGAGGTCGACCGTGCCATCCCGCGTGCACTTACCGCGCGAGCCCAATTCCGCCTGGGCGTCTACGCCGGCATTGCGGAAACGGGCGCGGCAACTGTTGGCGATGCTGTCAACCTTCGGATGCGAGACATCGGCCGAGCGCGGCAGCTTCTCGGCGACGCAGCCCGGAAATCCAAGCGCATCGTATTAGGGGCCGCGACAAGGATGGCCGACCGGATGAATCGCTAGGCACCGGATGGCCGGGTGTAGTTGTTTGGCCGGCTCGCACTAGCCAGGCGAAGGGCCGAGCCGTGACGCCACGCAGAAGGAATTGACACAATCGGTTGGTGATCCGCCAATCGGCCGCCACCGACGCGCTCACGAAAGTGGTCGCCGTCCGCGACGACCCCGATGCGCGGCTGGCCCTGATGCGGAACACGTACCGGGTCCCGTCCCACATCGACCGTGGCTATCTGCCCTTCCGCCAGGCCGCATCCGCGTTCATGGAATGGCAGCTGCGGCGCGGACTTCTCAACCCTGCCCATTCGCCGGCGCCAGGGAGTCCTTGGTGGCGAGCGGTGAACGAACGCCTGCTGTACGACGGCTGCGAAGCCCGCGCCCTGGCCTTCGGCCATCCCGGATCTTCGAGTTGTCCTTCAGTGGCCGCCTGGCTGCACTTCATTCGGCATCCCACTGCCAAAAGCTGGTACCGGGCGCACAACATGAGCATCGTCAGCGCCTACCTCGATCACGAAGACCTCGCGTGCGGTGAGAGCCGCGTTGAACGCTTCTTCATCAACCTCGTGCTGATCCGAGTCCTTTACGCGCACGCGTTGGTCGCCGCGCCCCGTCTGGCACTCGGCTGGCTAGCCCCAACCGGACGCCCGCTCGGCGACCCACGGCTTGGCTTCACCGGCATCTTCCTCTCGCTGTCGCGGGTGCTCCCCGACCGCTACCCACTCGGGGATGACGTCACACCGTTCGTCGAAGCAGAACATGGATTCGGGCACCTGCTCGACATCGGAGTTATCCAGCCTCGGGTGGAAAGCCTCTACGGCTGGTCGGCGGCCGCGCTCGACAGTCCCGGCCTAAGCAGGCTCGTTTGTGGCCGAGTCCCCTGCTATGCATGGCCTCCGGTGGACCACTACCCGTGGAACCCCACCCCATCGCGGATTGCGCGGCTGGCACGCCGACTTTTGCCCGTTACGTCGTCGCTTCGGTGAGCGCGAACACCGGGTGGTCCGACGGGTCGGGCAGTTTGCGGAAATACCCCTCGACCACCTTTCCCGCCTTTTGCCGGTAGGCGGCCAAGATGGGCTGCCGCTCCGACGCAGGTGTTTCGCGGGCGAGGTATTTGGTGACGCCGGACTTGCTGCTCAGAGTGATGTTGGGATCGGCGCGGAGGTTCTTGACCCATTCGGATTCGCCGCGGGTGGACACCAGATACCTGGTGCCGCCGACGTCGACCGTGATAACCGGGATGTGCTGCGGTTGAGCGGTGCTTCGCTTGATCACGGTCAGGGTTTCGCTGTTGCTGATGCCGATGCGCATCGCAATCCGATTGAAGACCTTGACGGTGAACCATGGCGGCTTGAGATATGCCATGGGCTAAGAGTTTGATGGCGGCATGCAACTACCGCAACGGCTCGCCCGCTTCAACCGGCATGTCACCAACCCGATCCAGCGGCTGTGGGCCGGCTGGCTCCCGCCGTTCGGGATCCTCGAACACGTGGGGCGGCGCTCCGGCAAGCCGTACCGCACCCCGTTGAACGTGTTCTACGCCGACGTCGACGGAAAGCCGGGAGTGGCGATCCTGTTGACCTACGGCCCCGACCGAGACTGGTTGAAGAACCTCAATGCAGCCGGCGGGGGACGGATCCGGCGCAACGGCAAGACGTTTGGCGTCGCCGAACCGCGCACGGTGAGCAAGGCCGAGGCGGCAGCTCATGTCAGCGGCCGCTGGCGACCGCTCTTCGCCCGGTTGCCGTTCGAGCAGGCAGTTCTGCTGACCAAGACCGCGCGAGGCGCGGCGTCTGGCTGACGACTGGACCGCTAAGGGCGGGGGTATACGCGCTTGGGGGTCAGCACTTCGAGGGTTCAACGTGGAAGAAAGGCCGCACCATGACCGAAACCGGACGAGAGCAGCGACTCGTCCAGCGGATTGAGCAGCTGTACGCCACCGACCCGCAGTTTCGGGCGGCAGCGCCACTGGCCGAGGTGACTGACGCCGCGCACCAGCCGCAACTGCGGCTGTGGGAAGTGGTCGAGACGTACCTGAACGGCTACCTCGACCGGCCGGCGTTGGGCCAGCGGGCGTGCGAACCACGGCGCGACGACACCACCGGCCGCACCACGACCGCGTTGCTGCCGGGTTTCGACACCATCACCTATCGCCAACTGCGCGATCGGGTCGAGGCGCTCTCGGCTGCCTGGCAGTCGACGTTGCCCGACGGCTTTAACCCCGGCGACTTCATCGCCGTGCTCGGCTTCACCAGCATCGACTACGCCACGATTTACCTGACCTGCCTGCGGCTGGGTGCGGTGTTCGTGCCGCTGCAAACGAGTTCGACGGCGACGCAGTTGGCGCCCATCGTCGCCGAGACCGCGCCGCGGATCTGCACTGCCAGCGTGGAATCGCTGGACACCGCGGTCGAAGTGCTGATCGACGCACCGTCGGTCGAGCGGCTGGTGGTCTTCGACTACACCAGCGACGACGAGCAACACGAGCGCTACCGGGCGGCGGCCGAGCGCCTCGCCGGAGCCGGACGTGACATCGACGTGGTGCCGTTGGCCGACGACCTGGGGGCCGGCCTCGAATTACCGCGGACACCAGCGAACGTCGCGGCACCGGAGGAGAATCCATTGACCACGCTGATCTACACCTCCGGCAGCACCGGCGCACCCAAGGGCGCGATGTACACCGCCGACATGATGACCCGGCTGTGGCAGCGGCCGCACAGCCCGTCGCTGGACATCGGCATACAGATTCCCGCCATCCACCTGCAGTACATGCCGCTGTCCCACGTGTACGGGCTGGAATGGCTGATCGCCACGCTGGCA
>JAFAQO010000134.1 GCA_019246375.1 Mycobacterium sp.
GCAATTTCGTTTCAACCCTTGACCACAGCTGCTCACGCGTGTGTAATCACAGCAGTGTCATTTCCCGGTTGGCCGGCCGGATTCGGTGTCGCAGGCCGAGATTCGATCATCTGTTCGAATCGAGATGGCGCCGCACGAACATCAGAACAGCGGGCGACATTCACATCACCATCAGGTTTAGGAGGCGGAGCATGTCCTATGAATACCTAAGGGGCGCAATGGGAGACAGGTCGCACGCCGATGCCGCGCCGCCGACAGTAGGGGTGGTAGGACGGCCCCATTTGAGTCTGGTTTCCCCCACGCCTCTGGTATTCGAGCCGGCGCCGGTCAGCCGCGACCAATGGCAAGACCGCGCATTGTGCGCACAGACCGACCCCGAGGCCTTCTTTCCTGAAAAGGGTGGCTCCACACGGGAAGCCAAGAAGATCTGCCTCGGCTGCGAGGTGCGGGCGGAGTGCTTGGAGTACGCCCTTGCCCACGACGAGCGCTTTGGCATCTGGGGCGGACTCTCCGAGCGCGAACGCCGTCGCCTCAAGCGCGGCATCATCTAGCCAACCGCGCCGCCGGTGACGATGCGGGCCGTCTAGCGGCCCGAGGCGGGGGCACCCCCAGCCGCGCGGGGGTACCCCAGCTTGCGAGGGGACGGCGAGGGGCGAGCCGGGCAATCAGACCGGCCTAGTCGTCGATCGTCGGGTCGATCACCGAGGGCTCGACATCCAGATACGTGGCGACCTGAGCCACCAGCACATCGTGCAGCAATTCGTCGAGTTCGATGGTGTCCTTCGCGCGCCGCTCAATGGGCTTGCGGAACAAGACGATTCGCGCGCGAGTGGGATTACCACGGACGTCGACGCCGGCCGGGATCAATCGGGCCAGAGCGATCGGGCCGTCGGCGACGACTTCGGGAGGCCACTGCACGCTGTCGGGATCTTTGGCTGAGATGCGCGGAATCTCGTCGACCGCCACGTCCAGCCCCGACACCCGCTCTTGCCAGCGGCGTTCGATGGGTTCATAGGCCTCCAGCACCGCCATGTCGAACCGTTCGGCACGGCTGCGCCACCCTGGCACGGTCGGCGGGAGCAGCGGACCGCGCATTTCGCGGCCGCGGCGGGAAACCGATCTGCGCACCGACCGGCCACCTGGTCGGGAGCCGCGCGAATCGCTCACTCGGCGATGGTAACGGTTGGACATCGCCGCGCGGCCGGATGCGCGTGTCCGCCGCTGCTGCGGGGTCTGCGCGCGATAACCTCTCGATCGTGAATGCTCCCCGTCGCTGCTGCCGGCCCGGGTGTTCGCACTACGCGGTGGCGACGCTGACGTTCGTTTACTCCGACTCCACCGCAGTGGTCGGTCCACTCGCTACCGCGCAGGAGCCGCACTCGTGGGATCTGTGCGTCGGCCACGCCAGCCGAATCACCGCGCCGCGCGGCTGGCAACTCGTCCGCCATTCCGGCCCGTTGAGCGCACCGCCCGAGGACGACGACTTGGTGGCGCTGGCGAACGCGGTGCGGGAGCGCCAGAAGCTCACGACTCGCCCGCCGGTGAACGGCTTCTCCGATCCGGTCTGCCCGAACAACGGCGCACAAGCCATGGTGCCGACCAATGGTGTGCTCAATCCGACGGCGCCTCGCGCCAACGGCACCGGGCGCCGACGCGGACATCTGCGAGTGTTGCCCGATCCCCCGAAGTAGGTCATCGGGCGTGGACATCCGAGCGGTAGCCGCGACCGCAAGGCTAGGCTGACGATCAAGAGTCCCCTTCGTCAGGAGCCCTGTAATGTCTCGGCCCGCAGCGGCTGTCCACCATGTGATCAAGGCCTATGACGTCCGCGGACTGGTGGGCGAGGAAATCGACGAGTCCCTTGCCGCGGACGTCGGTGCATCATTTGCCAGATTGGCGCGTGACGACGGTGCGCGACGAGTCGTGATCGGCCACGACATGCGGGACAGTTCGCCGTCGCTGGCAGCCGCTTTCGCCGCCGGGGTAACCGGTCAGGGCCTCGATGTGGTTCAGATCGGCTTGTCTTCCACAGACCAGCTCTATTTCGCTTCGGGGCTGCTGAACTGTCCCGGTGCCATGTTCACCGCAAGCCACAACCCGGCGGCCTACAACGGCATCAAGATGTGTCGCGCGGGGGCCAAGCCGGTCGGCGAAGACACCGGACTCAGCATCATCCGCGACGAGCTGATTGCCGGGGTTCCGCCCTATGACGGGGCGACCGGAAGGGTTGGCGACCAAGATGTGTTGGCCGACTACGGAGTGTTTCTGCGTTCGCTGGTCGACCTGTCGATGCTGCGCCCACTGCGGGTAGCCGTCGACGCCGGTAACGGGATGGCCGGGCACACCGCGCCCGCCGTGCTCGGCGTGATCGGGTCGATCACGTTGCTGCCGCTGTACTTCGAGCTCGACGGCTCGTTTCCCAACCATGAGGCCAACCCGCTGGATCCGGCCAATCTCACCGACTTGCAGGAGTATGTGCGAGCCACCGGCGCAGATATCGGGCTCGCATTCGATGGGGACGCCGACCGCTGCTTCGTCGTCGACGAGCGTGGCCGGCCGGTGTCGCCGTCGACCGTGACCGCGCTGGTTGCCGCGCGTGAGCTCAACCGGGAGATCGGGGCGACGGTGATCCACAATCTGATCACGTCGCGGGCGGTGCCCGAATTGGTGGTCGAGCGCGGCGGGACACCGGTGCGCTCCCGCGTCGGGCACTCCTATATCAAGGCGCTGATGGCCGACACCGGCGCAATTTTCGGCGGTGAACACTCAGCGCACTACTACTTCCGCGATTTCTGGGGCGCCGATTGCGGCATGCTGGCGGCGCTGTATGTGCTGGCCGCGCTCGGTGAGCAGGAGCGGCCACTGTCGGAACTGACTGCCGACTACCAGCGCTACGAATCCTCCGGCGAAATCAACTTCACCGTTGCCGACGCAGCATCCTGTGTGGAGGCGGTGCTGAAGTCGTTCGGCACCCGGATTCACTCCATCGACCATCTGGACGGTGTGACGGTGGACCTGGGCAATGGCAGCTGGTTCAACCTGCGCAGCTCCAACACCGAGCCGCTGCTGCGGCTGAACGTAGAGGGACGCTGTACCGAGGACGTCGACGCGGTGGTTCAGCAGGTCAGTGCTCAGATCACCGCCGAAAAGGGCGGCCCCGCGAAGGCTGTCACGTGAACGCTGTTCGTGCCACCGTCGATCTCGACGACACCCGGGGCCTGATCGCCGCCGATCGTGAAGCCCTGTTGCCGGCCGCCTCGTCGGCGGGCGCGCAGGTACGTGCGACGGCGGCAGCGCTGGATGAGGGAGCGCTGGACTCGGTGCGTGGCGAGGACCGTCCGCGCACGCTGGTGTGGGTGGCCGGCCGTGGCACCGCCCAGACCGCCGGTCTGATGCTGGCCTCGGCGCTGGGTGGGCTGGCTGCCGAGCCGATCGTGGTAGCGGCCGAGGCGCCGCCGTGGGTGGGGGCACTCGACGTCGTGATCGTGGCCGGCGACGATCCGGGTGATCCCACACTGGTAGACGCCGCCGCGACCGGGGTGCGCCGCGGCGCACGAGTCGTTGTCGCGGCGCCCCACGAGGGTCCGTTGCGGGATACGACGGCCGGCCGAGTGGCGGTGCTGGAACCGCGGATACGAGTCCCCGACGAGTTCCGGCTGTGCCGCTACCTGGCTGCCGGCCTGGCCGTGTTGCAGAGCGTTGACGCCGGGCTGCAGACCGACCTTGCGGTGCTGGCCGACGAGCTGGACAGTGAAGCGTTGTGCAACAGTGCGGGCCGCGAAGTGTTCACGAACCCGGCGAAGGCGCTTGCCGGGCGCATGTCGGGTAACCAGGTCGCACTGGCCGGTGACTGTGCCGCCACGCTGGCGCTGGCGAGGCACGGATCTTCGGCCCTGCTGCGGATCGGTCACCAAGCGGCTGCCGCCACCGGCCTGGCCGATGCGTTGGTTGCGCTGCACGAAACCGCTGCCTACGGTGAGCCGGCCGATGCTCTCTTCCATGACGAACAGATCGACGGGCCGTTGCCGCGGCGGCTGCGGGTCTTGGCGCTGACGTTGGCTGCCGAGCGTCAGGTGGTGGCCGCCCGGATGGCGGGGCTGGGTGACGTCGACCTTGTCGGTGCAGACGATGTGCCCGACATGGCGGCCGGGGCGTCGGTACCGGTCGGTGTTCAACGTGCCGAGCAGCAACTGGCAATATTGGCCGTTCGGCTGGAGATGGCCGCCGTTTATGTGCGACTTATGCGGGGATAACAAGAACTGTGGAACTGCTACGCGGAGCGATACGGACGTACGCCTGGGGCTCGCGCACCGCGATCGCTGAGTTTACCGGGCGCCCGGTGCCGGCGGCTCATCCGGAGGCCGAACTCTGGCTGGGTGCACACCCGGCGGATCCGGCCTGGCTGGAGAACGAGCAGGGCAACGGCTCTCTGCTGGACGCCCTGGTCGCCGACCCCGAAGGACAACTCGGCTCGGTGGCGCGCTCCCGGTTCGGCGACGCGCTCCCGTTCTTGGTCAAGGTGCTCGCGGCCGATGAGCCGCTGTCGCTGCAGGCCCATCCGAGCACCGAACAGGCGGCGGAGGGTTATCTGCGTGAGGAGAAGCTCGGTATCCCGGTCTCCTCACCGGTGCGCAACTACCGCGACACCAGTCACAAACCGGAGATGTTGGTAGCGCTGCAGCCGTTCGAGGCGCTGGCCGGTTTCCGCCCGGTGGCACTGACCGTCGAGCTGCTGCGGGCGTTAGCAGTCTCCGACCTCGACCCGTTCATCGACTTGCTGAACGACCAGTCCGACGCCGACGGCCTGCGGGCGCTGTTCACCACGTGGATCACGGCTCCACAGCCCGACATCGATGTGCTGGTGCCTGCTGTGCTTGACGGCGCCATCAATTACGTCGCTTCGGGCGCAACGCAATTCGCCGCCGAAGCGAAGACGGTGCTCGAGCTGGGCGAGCGCTACCCCGGCGATGCAGGTGTGCTGGCGTCGTTATTGCTCAACCGGATCAGCCTCGGACCCGGGGAGGCGCTCTTCTTGGCCGCCGGCAACTTGCACACCTATCTGCGTGGTGTCGCGCTCGAGATCATGGCCAATTCCGACAATGTCTTACGGGGAGGGCTGACACCGAAACACGTCGACGTGCCCGAGCTCTTGCGGGTGCTGGACTTCACACCGACCATCGAGGCGCAGTTGCGGCCGCCCACGCATCGCGACGGAATAAGCCTCGTGTACGACGCCCCGGCAGCCGAGTTCGCGGCGTCGGTACTGACGCTTGACGGCGAGCACCTCGGTCACGAGGTCGACGCGCCCTCGCGACACGATGGCCCCCAAATCCTGCTATGCATCGAGGGTTCCACGACCGTGCACGGAAAGTCCAAGGCGCTTTTGCTCAACCGCGGCATGGCGGCGTGGGTCTCTGCCGACGACGGCCCGATCCGGCTGGTCGCACACCAGCCGGCCCAGCTGTTCCGGGCCACCGTGGGCCTATAAGGGGCATTCGTGGCGAAGTCCGGGAGCGCGCGGGCGATTCTGGCGGCATTGGCGGCCAACGCCGGCATCGCTCTCGCCAAGTTCATCGGCTTCCTGGTCACCGGCAGCTCGTCGATGCTCGCCGAGTCGGTGCACTCTGTGGTCGATAGCTGCAACCAAGCGCTGCTGCTGTTCGGCCAGCGCGCAGCGCGCAAACGGGCCGACGCCCTGCACCCGTTCGGCTATGGCCGCAGTCGCTACTTCTGGTCCTTCGTCGTGGCGCTAGTGCTGTTCACGCTGGGCTCGGTCTTCGCGCTCTACGAGGGCTATCACAAGATCACCCGCCCAGTCCCTCTGAGTTCACCAGCGGTGGGCATCGCGATCCTTTTGGCGGCAATCACACTGGAAACCTTCAGCTTTCGCACTGCCGCGGCCGAGTCTCGGCCATTGAAGGGAAACGACGGCTGGTGGCGCTTCATCCGCAGCTCGCGCAACCCCGAGTTGCCGGTTGTGTTGCTCGAGGACGCCGGGGCGCTGATCGGCCTGGTGCTCGCCCTGGCCGGCGTAGGGCTGACGGCACTCACCGACGATCCGGTGTGGGACGGCATCGCCACGCTCAGCATTGGTGTGCTACTCGGCGTGATCGCGGTCATCTTGATGATCGAGATGCACAGCCTGCTGATCGGCGAGGGTGCCACCCGCGCCGAGGATCAAGCGATCCGAACAGCGCTGGAGCAGACCGAGCACGTCGAGCGCCTGATCCATCTCCGCACCCAGTACCTCGGCCCCGACGAGATGCTGGTTGCGGCCAAGATCGCACTGGCTCCTCGGGCAGAGCTGGCTACCGTGGCGGCCATTATCAACGCTGCCGAGGCCAACATCCGCGCGGCGCTACCTGCCGCGCGGGTGATCTACCTAGAGCCGGACCTGGATAGAAGCCTGACCCCGTAGCGCTCGCGCCGTCGGTCGCGCCACAGTTGCCTGCGCTCGCCGGTCCACAGCCGCATGTTGTGCCGTATCGCCCGCGCGACCAGCGCTGGCGACGGCGTCATGTAAAGGCTGTCGAGCAAACTGAACCGGCGCAAAAACCATTCGGCCAGAACGGGATCCGTCTCAGCGGCGCCGAGGAACTGGTCGAACAGGTTGCCGATCGGCCGATACCACCAGGGCGCCGGCCCGGCCGCGTGGTGGAAGGAGAAATCGCCGATCGTGTTCATCATCCACACCGGGTAAGTGGTTTTCGCGGTGGCGCTATTGAGTTCGCGGGCCGGGTCGCTGCCGTCGGCCAACGCCCGACGCAGATGACCCGCCTGCAGCGACGTCATCGTCATACCCTGCCCGTAGGTGGGATCGAAGCTGGCGACCGCGTCGCCCAACGGCACGATTCCGGCCGGGAAGCGGTCCAGCTTGTCGTAACGGCGCCACCGGGTGGTCGGGAAGCGATGGAACGCCACGTCGCCGATCGGTTCGGCGTGCTCGAGCGCGGCGGCCAAGTGGGCGGGCAACAGCTGTTCGGCGAGCACGCGCATCTCGGCGAAGGTATGCGGCGGTTCGACTTTGGCCACCCCGAACGTGGTCAGCACCCAGGTGCGGTCCTCGTAGCAGAGCATGCCCAGCCCCAGCGGCTGCTCTCGCGACGCTCCGGCCACGACGACCTTCTGATCGATCAGACCCTCGGGTATGCGCAGGTGATGCGACGCATAGCCAATGCCTACGTCGACGGTGTCCTCACGCGGCCGCTCGAAGCCCCACTGCTCCAGCCACACCGGCAACCTGGTGCCCCGACCGGTCGCGTCGACGACGAGATCGGCGGCGACGAATTCGGGTTCGGCACCATCGGTCGAATCGAGCAGCACGCCGGTCACCCGCTGCGCGCCGACGTCGTAACGCGGTTCGCGTACCGAGCCGGCCCGGATCTCGACGTTTTCGATACCCAGAACTCGGCGCCGGATCTGCCATTCCAGCTGCGGCCGGCTCGGCACGTACGCGGTGAATTCGTCGCGCAGCTGATGCCCCGTCCCGAGCACGTGACCGGCGGCGCCGAAGTAGATGCAGTCCGGTCGGTTCTCCAGCATCGGCACTCCGGCCGCCACCA
>JAFAQO010000154.1 GCA_019246375.1 Mycobacterium sp.
AGTCCACCAGCCGCTCCACAAAATACACGGCTTCGGTGATGCGGAACGAGCACGCGTAAGCCACGCCGCCGGGTGCCTTGTTGGTGTATATCGCGGTCATGTGGCAGTACGCGGCCTCGAGATCGTAACTGCCGGTGAACACTCCGAAGAAGCCGGCCGGGTATTTCACCGGCGCGGCCTGCCCGTTGAACGCGCCGTGGTCAGCAAGCACATTCGACCGGATGGCCAGGATTTTGCCGTCATTGGTGGCGGCGATCTCGCCGACCATGATGTAGTCGCGGGCGAAGCTGGTGGCCGTCAGGTTCTCGCTGCGGTCCTCCATCCATTTGACCGGCTTGCCGATCAACAGCGACCCGACGATCGCGCACACGTAGCCGGGGTAGATCGGCACCTTGTTGCCGAATCCGCCGCCGATATCCGGCGAGATCACCCGGATCTTGTGTTCGGGCAGGCCCGCGACCAACGCGTAAACCGTGCGGTGCGCATGCGGGGCCTGAGATGTGGTCCACAGCGTCAGCTTCCCGCTTACCGGGTCGAGATCGGCGACCGCGCCGCATGTTTCCATCGGTGCGGGATGCACCCGCGGGTAGACGATCTCCTGCTTGACGACGACGTCGGCCTTGGCGAAGGCGGCGTCGGTGGCCGCCGCGTCACCCGTCTCCCAGTCGAAAATGTGGTTGTCTGTTTTGCCGTCCAGGTCGTCACGGATCACCGGGGCGTCGGGGTCCAGCGCTTTACGCGCGTCGATCACCGGATCCAACGGTTCATAATCGACGTCGATCAACTCCAGTGCGTCGCGGGCGGAGTAGCGGTCCTCGGCGACGACGAACGCCACCTCCTGACCTTGGAAGCGCACCTTGTCGGTGGCCAGCACCGCCTGCACATCGTTGGACAGCGTCGGCATCCAGGCCAGGCCCTTCTCGGCGAGGTCGGCACCGGTGATCACCGCCTTGACCTTCGGATGTGCTTGGGCCGCAGACGTATCGATGCCGGCTATGCGGGCATGCGCGAAGGGCGAACGCAGGATCGCCAGGTGCAGCATGCCGGCCAGATTGATGTCGTCGACGTAGGTGCCTCGACCGCGAATGAATCGGGGATCTTCTTTGCGGAGCATCCGGCCGTGGCCGCACGGCTTCTGGTCGTTGTCGGCTGTGTCTTCCGGCCGTCCCTCCGGGACGGGGGGACGGGACTCGATAGTTGTCATGAGGTGGCCTCCGCTGTGGCCTTGGGGTGCTGTGCCGCCCACTGGATGGAGCGCACGATCGTGGTGTACCCGGTGCATCGGCAAATCTGGCCGGCGATCGCCTCGCGGATGGTGGCCTCGTCCGGGTTGGGGTTGCGGTCGAGCAGCGCGCGGGCGGTGATCATCATCCCTGGTGTGCAGAAGCCGCATTGCAATCCGTGGCAGCGCATGAACCCTTCCTGCACTGGATCGAGCTGGCCGTCGACTTCCAATCCCTCGACGGTGCGCACACTGTGTCCGCTGGCCATTGCGGCCAGCATCGTGCAGGACTTCACCGGCACACCGTCGACGTCGACGACGCAGGTTCCGCAGTTGCTGGTGTCACAGCCCCAGTGAGTTCCGGTGAGCCCCAACTGGTCCCGCAGAAAATGCACCAGCAACATCCGGGGTTCGACATCGGCGCTGACCTGCTCGCCGTTGACGGTCATAGTGACTTGCATCGGTCAGTTCCCTTCAGGTTCACAAATATTGCGCACGCGCTCGACCGCGGTGCGCAGGGTCCGAGTGGTCAGCTCGGCTGCCAGGTGGCGCTTGTAGTCGGCGCTGCCGCGGATATCGGTCACCGGCTCGCACGCCTCGGCCGCCTGACGTCCTGCTTCGGCGTACACCTCTTCGGTGGCTGGGCGTCCGACCAGCGCCTCGGACAACGCGACGAGCGCGGCGGCGTCCGGGTTGACCGCCGTCAATCCCACCCGCGCCGCGGCGATCAGGCCATCGTCGAGAGTCACCGCGGCACCGGCGGCGGTGACGGCCCAGTCACCGATCCGGCGCTCCACCTTGGCGTAGGCGCTGGAGGATTTGTGCCGCAATGGGATTCGGATCTCCACCAGCATTTCGTTGTGTGCCAGCGACGTCTCGTAGGGGCCCACGAGGAAGTCGTCCATCGCGATCTCGTGTTCGCCGGACGGGCCGCGGGCCAGGCCGGTCGCGCCGAGAACGGTGCAAACTGTCGTCAGATCTTCCGCGGGGTCGGCCTGGCATAGGGATCCGCCGACGGTGCCACGGTTGCGCACGACGGGGTCGGCGATCACCCTTTCGGCGTCGCGGAAAATGGGGCAGACCGCGGCCAGCGGATCAGACTCCAGCACCTCCCGGTGCCGCGTCATCGCCCCGATGCCCACCAGTGTGGGGTCGGTGATGACATACCCCAGTTCCGGCGCCAGGTCATTGATGTCGATCAGATAGTCGGGGTTAGCGATCCGCAGCTTCATCATCGGCAGCAGGCTGTGCCCACCGGCAACGATCATCGCGCCATCGCCAAGCCGGTCCAGCAAGCCGATGGCATGGTCAACACTGCTGGCGCGTTCGTACTCAAAGGGTCCGGGTACCTGCATGTGATCGACCTCACATTCGCCTGACGGGAACATCAGTCTCGGCCCGTACTGACCGCGCGTCAATAGCGGATTAAGTGATCACTGAACTGGCCTGAGGCTCGCGGGCGTGGTGGAATCGTGGTGAATGCGGCCCTCGATGTCGACCAGCCGGCGGCCTCCGCCACCCCAACGCCGGGCGATGATGTCGGCGGCGATGGAAACCGCGGTCTCTTCGGGGGTACGGGCACCCAGATCCAGCCCGATCGGGCTGGCCAGGCGGCTCAACTCGGTTTCGGTCAGCCCTGCTTCGCGGAGCCTGACCATCCGGTCGTCGTGGGTACGTCGTGATCCCATCGCGCCGACGTAGGCGACATCCAGCCGCAGCGCCACCTCGAGCACCGGGACGTCGAACTTCGGGTCATGGGTGAGCACGCAGATCACCGTGTTCTGGTCGATCGCGCCTGCTTCCGCCTGGGCGGCCAGATAGCGGTTCGGCCACTCGGCGACGACCTCGTCGGCGGTTGGGAAGCGCGCCGACGTCGCGAACACCGGCCGGGCGTCGCAGACCGTGACCCGGTAGCCCAGGAACGACCCCTGCCGAGCGAGAGCCGCGGCGAAGTCGATCGCACCGAACACCAGCATGCGGGGGCGCGGAGCGTAGCCGGCCACGAAAATTTCCATGCCGACGCCGCGACGTTCCCCGTCGGGCCCGTAGGTGAGGACACCGCTGCGTCCGGCCGCGAGCAACCCGCGCGCATCGTCGGTAACGGCGGCATCAGCACGCGCGGTGCCAAGCGTTCCGGTCACCGCGTCGGGATGGATGATCAGCCGCCGGCCCACACACCCGGAGTCGGGATGGGCGATGACGGTCCCGGTCGCGACCGGGCGGTGTGCAGCCAGGTCGTCGGCCACCGCGCCAAGTTGGGGAAACGAATTACGGGAGACGGCCTCAACGAAGATGTCGATGATGCCTCCGCAAGTCAGACCGACCGCGAACGCGTCCTCGTCGCTGACCCCATAGCGCTCCAAGCGCGGTGTGCCGGTGCGCGCCACCTCGACGGCGAGTTCGTAGACGGCGCCCTCGACGCAACCACCAGACACCGAGCCGCTGACCGAACCGTCGGGAGCCACCACCATCGCCGCACCCGGCAGCCGCGGCGCCGAATGGAAGGTACGCACCACCGTCCCGACGCCGGCTGTGCCGCCGGCGTGCCAGATGGACATCAGATCGGCGAGCACGTCGCGCACGGATCCCAACGTAGGCTCCTTTTCATGACCCCGGCTCAACTTCGGGCCTATTCGGCAGTGGTGCGGTTGGGCTCGGTGCGAGCCGCTGCCGAAGAACTGGGCATGTCCGACGCCGGAGTCTCGATGCATGTCGCCGCGCTGCGTAAGGAACTCGACGACGCCTTATTCACCAAGACTGGCGCCGGGCTGGCGTTCACTCCCGGCGGGCTACGGTTGGCCAGTCGGGCGGTCGAGATCCTGGGTCTACAGCAGCAAACCGCGATCGAGGTGACCGAAGCGGCCCACGGCCGTCGACTGCTGCGCATCGCCGCATCCAGTGCGTTCGCCGAACATGCGGCGCCGGGATTGATCGACCTGTTCTCGTCGCGTGCCGATGATTTGTCCGTCGAGTTGAGTGTGCACCCGACGAGCCGATTCCGGGATCTGATCTCCGCACGCGCCGTCGACATCGCAATCGGACCGAGCAGTGAGAGTTGTTCTGCCCCAGGCGATTCGATTTCCGTGCGACCGTTCCTCAAGTACGATATCATCGCGGTCGTCGCACCGGAGAGTCCCTTGGCGTGCGGTACGCTGACGCCACCTCAGCTGCGTGAACAGGAGTGGATGCTCGGCCCGTCAGCCGGCAGCGTCGACGGCGAGATCGCCGGCATACTGCGAAAGTTGGCGATTCCGGAGTCGCGGCAGCGGATCTTTCAGAGCGAGGCTGCCGCACTCGAGGAGGTTCAGCGCGTCGGCGGCATCACGTTGACCATCGGGTTCGCGGTGTCCAAAGACCTTGCCACTGGGCGGTTAGTCCGTGTGACTGGGCAGGGGCTGCAGGCGTCGGGTGAGTGGTGCGCATTGACACTACCGCCGTCTGCCCGTCAACCCGCGGTGTCAGAGCTCGTCAGTTTCATCACCACGCCGAGGTGTATCCAAGCGATGATCCGGGGCACCGGGGTGGGCGTGACCAGATTTCGTCCGAAGGTGCATGTCACGCTGTGGAGCTAAATCTGATGGCGGCGACCCGCTGCACTCGGCTTCGCCGAGTTTGCGATCGCCGCTAGAGCCAGTCCGTCTACTGCTGGCCGGGCAGTAACCGCACCATCAGCGCGTGCACCTCGGCCAGCACCGTGTCGCCTTTATCGACGAGTTCGCCGGAGATGAACGCCTTGCGGCCTTCGGCGGAGACGACGCGCCCGCGCGCGACCAACGGGGTGTCGATCGGGGTGACCTTGCGGTAATCGACGTGCAAGAACGCGGTCCGGCTGATCGGTCGCGCCGCGGCGTGCACCACCATCCCACAAAGCCAGTCGAACACCAGCGGTATCACACCGCCGTGCACCGCCATGTTGCCGCCGACGTAGTAGCGGCTGAACCGGCCGCACATCTCAACGCCGTCGGGATCGAACTTCGTCATGGTCCACGGCGGCATCAACAGGCTGCCCATCCCGGGCAACGAGGGAACACGTCCGGCGGGAGCGACTCCCTCGGGCACCTGGAATGGGTCGAGCAGCTTGACCAGCTCTTCGGCACGCTGGGCGGCGTCATCCCAAGTGTCGGAATCTGGGTCGGTCGACACCGCCAAATCCTGCAAACGGCGCATCGCGGTGACGAACTTCGCGAAGCCCGGACCTGGATGCGCGGGTTCGTAACGCGGGAAACCGCCGTGCTTTCGGTAATCGGGGTCTACTGATTCCGGTTCATCGGTCATCGTCGGGCCTGCAGCACGTCGCGGCGCACGATGGTCTGATCCCGTCCCGGGCCTACACCGATACACGAAACTTGTGCTCCGGCAAGCTCTTCCAACCGGAGCACGTAGTCACGGGCCTTGGCCGGCAGATCGTCGAACTCGCGGGCGCCGGAGATGTCCTCCCACCAGCCCGGCAGTTCCTCGTAGATCGGTTCGGCGCGGGCAAGAAGGCTCTGGGTCATCGGCATATCGCGGGTGCGCCTACCGTCGATCGTGTAGCCGACGCACACCGGCACCGTTTCCAGGCTGGACAGCACGTCGAGCTTGGTCAGGAAGTAGTCGGTGATGCCGTTGACCCGGGTGGCGTAGCGGGCAACGACCGCGTCGAACCAGCCGCAGCGCCGACGCCGGCCGGTGACCACACCGAACTCGCCGCCGGTCTTGGACAGGTATTCGCCGTGTTCGTCGAACAGCTCGGTCGGGAACGGGCCCGACCCCACCCGGGTGGTGTAGGCCTTGAGGATTCCCAATACGGTGGTGATCCGGGTCGGTCCGATGCCCGAGCCGACGGCCGCGCCGCCCGCGGTCGGGTTCGACGACGTCACATACGGGTAAGTGCCGTGATCGACGTCGAGCAGGGTGCCCTGCGATCCTTCCAGCAGGACCGTCTCGCCGGCTTCCAGCGCGGTGTTGAGCAGCAGCCGGGTGTCGGCGATGCGATGCTGAAAGTGCTCGGCTTGCTCGAGTAATGCCTCGACCACCTGCGCCGGGTCGAGCGCCCTACGGTTGTAGATCTTGACCAGGACCTGGTTCTTGAATTCCAGCGCCGCCTCGATCTTGTGGGCAAGCTGAGCCGGGTCCAGCACGTCGGCGACCCTGATCCCGATGCGGGCGATCTTGTCCTGATAACACGGCCCGATGCCGCGACCGGTGGTGCCGATCTTCTTGCTGCCCATGTAGCGCTCGGTCACCTTGTCGATCGCGACGTGATAGGGCATCAGCAAATGCGCGTCGGCGGAGATCAACAGCCGTGAGGTGTCCACGCCGCGGTTTTCCAGGCTGGCGAGCTCGGTGAGCAGCACACCGGGATCGATCACCACGCCGTTGCCGATGACATTGGTGACGCCGGGCGTGAGCACTCCCGAGGGGATGAGGTGCAACGCGAAGTTGTCTCCGGAGGGCAAAACCACAGTGTGCCCGGCATTGTTGCCGCCCTGATAGCGCACCACCCACTGCACGCGGCCACCGAGTAGGTCGGTGGCCTTGCCTTTGCCCTCGTCGCCCCATTGGGCACCGATCAGGACGATTGCCGGCATGGTGGTTCTCCCGTTTATTGTGGTCCAGCCGGTGACACACTAGCCCGGCGACGATGCGGACCCTACCGGGTGCGAGGAGGAGCCGGGCCAAACAACTCGCGTCCCGGCGACGATGCGGACCCTACCGGGTGCGAGGAGGAGCCGGGTGAAACAATTCGAGTCCAGCTATTTGCGAGGGCGGTCTTGAACGACGCCGAGATCGCCGTGTTGCTGTTCGGCGATGAGTACGCCTTGCGACGATGCCGGCCGCTCCGGGGCCTGGGGAGGAGCCGGGCAAATCAACGCCTGCCGCGTCCATTGCGGACGTTGACAGTCGTCGACGTCGGAGAAATCGACGCAGCAGCACAGAACAGTCGACGGCTCATCGTGGTGGGCTCGGATGCGGATCTGGCCGCTGTGCTGACCCGGTTGCTGCGAATTGAAAAGCTCGACGTCGAATTAGGGTTCGTGCCGGCGCGGCGAACACCCGCCACCCGCGTCTACCGGCTGCCGGTTGGCCGCCGAGCGGCTCGGCGCGCGCGGCGCGGGTCTGCCCGGCAGATGCCGCTCATCCGCGACGAGACCGGGTCGGCGATCGTCGGGGCAGCCGATTGGCGACCCGTCGGGGACGGGCAGCCCCTGCACGGCGAAGCGGTCGTCGACGACACCGTGCTCTTCGACGGCGACGTCGCCGGGGTGCGAGTCGAGCCGACGGCGGCACTGCCCGGCCTGCGTGCCCGCGTGGCGCATCGCCGCCCGCGCCGCTGGGTGACCGGGCGTGCGGCGCAGCTAGGCGCCACCGGCGCCGTGGTAGTCCGCGACGGTGTGTCCGCCGGTCGCCCGGTGCGCCGGTCGACCTTCTATCGGCACACCCAAGGCTGGTTGTTGGTCCGGTGACGAACCACGTGAGGGGTGAGGGAGCCGGATCACCGTCGGAGCCGGTAGTTTCATGAAGGGTGAGCATCACGTGAAAAATCTGAGCGTGCAGGAGTCGGTGCGACCCAGCCCGATTTTCCTGGCAATCGTTGGGTTGACGGCGTTCGGCGGTGTCCTGGCCTGGCTGGCCGGAGCGAGAGTGCAGCCGCTGGCGTACGTCGGGGTGTTCGTCTTCGTAATCGCCGGTTGGCTGGTGTCGCTGTGCTTGCACGAGTTCGGCCACGCCGTCACGGCTTGGCGGTTCGGCGACCGGGACGTCGCAGTCCGCGGCTATCTGACACTGGATCCGCGGAAGTACGCTCACCCAGCGCTTTCGCTGGTTCTGCCGATGCTAATCACCGCGTTCGGCGGCATCGGCCTGCCCGGTGCCGCAGTGTATGTGCGGACTTCATTCATGGCGCCGGTGCGCCGCACGATCGTCAGCTTGGCCGGGCCATTCGCCAATCTGCTGCTGGCAGCGCTGCTGCTGATATTGACCCGGATGTGTTATCAACCGACGCACCCGGTGTTGTGGGCCGCGGTGGCGTTCCTGGGCTTCCTTCAGGTGACCGCGGTGGTGCTGAATCTGCTGCCGATACCGGGCCTGGACGGTTACGGCGCGCTGGAACCGCATCTGAGTCCTGAAACGCAGCGCGCACTGGAGCCGGCCAAGCAGTGGGGCTTCCTCATACTGGTGGCGCTGCTCCTCGCGCCGATGCTCAACCAGTGGTTTTTCGGGATCGTGTACTGGCTCTTCGAGATGTCCGGGGTGCCCGCGGCACTCGCGTCCGCCGGTGGAACGCTAACCCGGTTCTGGGGCGCCTGGCTCTGACGCCAGGGCATCCGATGAATGCTCGGCCAGCTGGTAGCCCTCGCCTCAGGCGAGCCCGAGGGCTGAGCGGGCGTCAGGGTCGCAGTCGTCGAGCAGATCCAGGCACCGTACCTGTTCGTCGGTCTCACCGATAGCATCGGCGGCCCGCGCCAGCGCGGCCACGCATCGCAGGAAACCACGATTGGGCTCGTGGAAATACGGCACCGGACCGAAACCTTTCCACCCGTTGCGCCGCAGCTGGTCCAGGCCGCGGTGGTAACCGGTGCGGGCATAGGCGTAGGCGGTGATGGCCTTCTCGTCGGCCAGCGCCTCTTCGGCCAGCGCCGCCCAGGCCACCGACGCCGAAGGGTGCGCGGCGGCGACGATGGCCGGATTCTCGCCGGCAAGCAGCTCGGCCTCGGCCTCGTTATCGCCGGGCAGCAGGATGGGATCGGGTCCCAGGAGATCACCGATCGGCGTCATGGTTCTCATTCTGCCGTGCCGCGGCGTCGCCATCACAAAAAGCGGAGCTGGGTCGCTAAGCTCCAACTACGCACCAAGAGCGGGAGGAAAGCAGCGCTCATGCTCAACCCACCAGGGCCCAACCGCGACGACACCTCGAAAGCGGGCGGGTTCGACTCTGACGGCTTCAGCGAGGAGGGCCGGACCGAGCCTGCCGAGTCGGCTGCCGACCCGGTCGAGGAGCACACTTCGGATCGCGACGACGAAGTCACCGAGCACTATCCGATCGCGGACGCCGAAGCCGAGCCCGCAACTCAGGCGATTGCCAAGGCCGACCGGACCGACGAGCGCGAGCACGCGCCGCACCGCAGCCTCCGGGGGGAGCGTCGCTTCACCGCTCCAGGTTTCGACGCCAAGGAGACTGCGGTCATCCAAACCGCCAGGGATCCGGCCACCGAAGCCTTCCGCACGCATCAAGGCCGGCCCAGGCCGACGGAGTCCACTGGCCGGCAGACGAGAACGGCTATGCCGCAGCTCATTCCGCCACGCATCGGGGCCAAACTGCGGCCGTCGAACCAACGCAGCTGGGGCTGGGTGCTCGCACTGATCTTGATTATTCTGGCCCTGACAGCGATCGCTGTGCTGGGCACCGTGCTGCTGACCCGCGGCTCAAGAATGAAGGCCGCGCAAGAAGCTCAGGTTCGCAGGACGATCCAAAACTTCGACACCGCGGTGCAAAACGGCGACCTGGCGGCGCTGCGCAGCCTGACCTGTGGCACCTCTCGCGACGAGTACGTCGGCTACGACGAGCAGGACTGGAACGACACCTACCACCAGGTGGCGGCGGCCAAGCAGTATCCGGTGGTCGCCAGTATCGACCAGATTGTCGTCAACGGAGAACACGCCGAGGCCAACGTCACCGCGTTCATGGCCTACGCCCCGCAGGTCCGCTCGACACGCAGCTTCGACCTGCAGTTCCGCGACGACCAGTGGAAGGTCTGCCAGACATCGAACAGCTAGCGCCCGTTAGCCGCTCAACGACTTCCCGGCGCAATGCAGGTCGTTGCAGGCCTCGATCACCCGCTCGGTCATTGAAGCTTCAGCCTTCTTCAGGTAACTGCGCGGGTCGTACACCTTCTTGCTGCCCACATCGCCGTCCACTTTGAGCACGCCGTCGTAGTTGGTGAACATGTGGGCGGCGATCGGCCGGGTGAACGCGTACTGGGTGTCGGTGTCGACGTTCATCTTCACCACGCCGTAGCGCAGCGCTTCCTCGATCTCCGACTTCGCCGACCCGGACCCGCCGTGGAACACGAAGTTGAACGGCTTGGAACCCTCGGGCAGCCCCAGCTTGGTCGCCGCCGCCTTCTGGCCCTCGGCCAACACCTCCGGACGCAGCTTGACGTGGCCGGGCTTGTAGACGCCGTGCACGTTGCCGAACGTGGCGGCCAACAGGTATTTGCCGTGCTCACCGGTGCCCAGCGCGTCGAGGGTCTTGTCGAAGTCCTCCGGCGTGGAGTACAGCTTCTCGTTCATCTCACCGACGACACCGTCCTCTTCACCACCAACCACGCCGATCTCGACCTCCAGGATGATCCTGGCGGCCGCCGCAGCCTTCAGCAGCTCCTGGGCAATCTCCAAGTTCTCGTCGATCGGCACGGCTGACCCGTCCCACATGTGCGAACCGAACAGCGGCTCCTTACCGGCCGACACACGCTCTGACGAGATCGCCAGCAACGGGCGAACGTAGCCGTCCAGCTTGTCCTTCGGACAGTGGTCGGTGTGCAGCGCGACGTTGATCGGGTACTTGGCCGCGACGATGTGGGCGAACTCGGCCAGTCCCACCGCACCGGTCACCATCTCCTTCACCCCGAGCCCGGAGCCGAACTCCGCGCCGCCGGTAGAAAATTGGATGATGCCGTCGCTGCCGGCGTCGGCAAACCCTTTGAGCGCGGCGTTGATCGTCTCTGACGATGTGCAGTTGATGGCCGGGAAAGCGTACAAGTTCTTCTTGGCCTGCTCCAGCATCTCGGCGTAGGCCTCGGGCGTAGCGATGGGCATGAAACTTCCTTCCTGGCTGCTCCGGCCTTCAGTATCGCAACAAAGAGGTCGCGTTCGCGGCCTGCTTGGGCCCTGCCTTTTCGGGGTTGCACGCTCACGCCGGTATGTTGGGACACCGTGAGCACCGCCGTGGTGGCCCTGCCCAACATCCTCGACCCGATGTACTGGATCGGTCCCCAGGGGTTGTTCGCGTCCGCGGTGCTGCCGACGATCCTGGTCATCGTGTTCGCCGAGACGGGGCTGCTGTTTCCGCTGCTGCCCGGTGAGTCACTGCTCTTCACCGGTGGCCTGCTGGCGGCTCACGGCACGCTCAACATCTGGGTGCTGGCGCCGTGCGTGGCGACGATAGCGGTGCTCGGCGACCAGACCGGATACTTCATCGGCCGCCGGATCGGACCCGCGCTCTTCAAGAAGGAAGACTCGCGCTTCTTCAAACAGCACCACGTGACCGAGTCGCACGCCTTCTTCGAAAAATACGGACCCGCGGCAATCATCCTGGCTCGGTTCATGCCGTTCGTGCGGACCTTCACCCCAGTGGTCGCCGGGGTGTCGTACATGCGCTACCCGGTGTATCTGGCGTTCGATATCGTCGGCGGCGTCCTCTGGGGCGGTGGTGTGACGGTCGCCGGCTACTTCCTGGGCAACGTGCCGTTTATTCACCATAACTTGGAAAAAATCGTCCTGGGCATCCTGTTCGTGTCGCTGATGCCAGCGTTCATCTCCGCAGGTCGCGCTTTCGTGAACCGTCGGCGGGCAGCGCAGGAGCGCGAGCGGCTGACCGTGCCCGAGTAGCTCCGACGAGTTAGCTCAGCGCGACCGTGAAGTCGCAGCCCGTCTTGGCGCGGATGTCTTCGACCGTCACTCCGGGAAACAATTCCGTGAGAATCAGTCCCCGCCCGGGCTCGACGTCGAACACGCACAGGTCGGTGATGATCATGTCCACCACGCCCTTGCCGGTGATGGGCAGCGTGCATTGCTTGAGGATCTTCGGGCTGCCGTCTTTGGCGGTGTGATCCATGACAACGATCACTCGCTTCACGCCCGAGACCAGATCCATGGCGCCGCCCGGGCCCTTGACCATCTTGCCGGGGACCATCCAGTTGGCCAGGTCGCCGTTCTCCGCCACCTCCAGGCCGCCCAGGATGGAAAGGTCGATGTGGCCGCCGCGGATCATGGCGAAGGAATCGGCGCTGTTGAAAAAGCTGGAACCGGGAATCGTGGTGATCGTCTGCTTGCCGGCGTTGATCAGATCGGGGTCGACCGTCTCTTCGGTCGGGTAGGCACCGATGCCGAGCAGGCCGTTCTCCGACTGCAACGTCACATTGATGTTGTCGGGGATGAAGTTGGCGACCAGGGTCGGAATGCCGATGCCCAGATTCACGTAGTAGCCGTCGCGCAATTCCTGCGCGGCGCGCTCGGCCATCCGCTCGCGAACGGGGCTGTCCTTCTTGAGCGCGGTACCGCTGCTCACGGTGCGGAACTCGATGCGCTTCTCGTAGCTGCTTCCCGCGATGATCCGGTCCACGTAGATGCCCGGTGTGTGGATCTGGTCGGGATCCAGTTCGCCGACCTCGACCAGTTCTTCCACTTCGGCAACGGTTATCGTGCCGCATGTGGCGATCATCGGGTTGAAGTTGCGCGCCGTCATGCGGTAGACGAGATTGCCGGCCGTGTCTCCCTTCCACGCCTTGACGAGGGCCACATCGGCGCGGATGCCTTCCTCGAGTACGTATTCGGTGCCGTCGAAGACTCGGACGTCTTTACCTTCGGCGAGATCGGTGCCGTAGGCCGTGCGGGTGTAGAAGCCGGGAATGCCTGCGCCGCCGGCCCGCAACTTCTCCGCCAGAGTGCCCTGCGGCGTGAGGGTAAGGTCCAGCTCGCCGGCCAGCACCTGGCGCTCGAACTCCTTGTTCTCGCCCACATAGGAGGCGATCACCTTCTTCACCTGCCGCGCCTTGAGCAGCAGACCCATCCCGAAATCGTCCACGCCGGCGTTGTTTCCGACGATCGTCAAATCCTTGACACCGCTGTCCACCAGGGCCTGGATCAGATTCTCCGGAATGCCGCACAGACCGAAGCCGCCCGCGGCGATGGTGATGCCGTCCTTCAGCAGGCCTTCCAGAGCGGACTCGGCATCAGGGTGGACTTTGCTCATAGAGCGTTCCTCTCATTGCTGTTTTCGCCGTGGGTCACGGCATGTGCGGCCTCCATCAGCATCCAGCCGGAAAGCTGCACCGACAGATCGCGTTCGGGCACCTCGGAGCCGGTCACCGCGCCGTCGACCAACTCAGCCTCCTTACCGGCCGCGGACGGCAGCTCAGCATTGCGGTCCCAAGACGGACCGAACAACGGCAGCCCGTCCACCGTCTGCCGGTAGTCCCAGGCCGATTGGGCCGACAACAGCACCAGCGCACGGGCTGTGTCGCGGGCCGCGACGTCCTCGGCCGAGTCGCCGGGCAGGGTGGTGGCGACCAGCGCGAGGTAGCGGACGGTGACCCCGCCGAACAGCCCGCCGTCGCCGCCGCCGGTGCCTTTGAGCACTCCGGACGGGGCCATGTGCTCGTCGATCGCGGCGACCAGCCGATGCACCCGTGGCGCGTGCCGGTCATCACCCGTGCGAACGGCCAGCTCGGTTTCCAGCCCCAGCACCACGCCCTGGCAGTAGGTGTACTGCGCGCGGACCAGCGAGCCGGCCTTGATGCCGTCGAACACCAGATGTGTCTCGGGGTCGATCAGCGTCTTGTCGATCCAGTCCGCCATCTGCTGGGCGCGCTTGAGCCGGTCACCGTAGCGGGCCAGGAAGATTCCGGCCGGACCGTTGGCGGGAGCGTTGAAGAACTGGTCCTGCTTGCGCCATGGGATGCCGCCGCCGTCTTCGGGCACCCAGGCGGTGACGAATTCGTGCGTCAGCTTGTCCAGCGCGCGGCGGTGGTCGACGCCGGCGACCCGGCAGGCGCGCTCCAGCGCCAGCGCCAGCCAGGCCATGTCGTCGTAGTACTTGTTCACCCACTTTCCGGTGTTGCGTAGCCGGTGTGAGCGGATCTGGCAACGAATCTTGTTGCGCCGCTCCGACTTTGGTTCACGCAGCTGGGCATCGACCAGACAGTCC
Organism: Mycobacterium sp.; assembly: GCA_019246375.1. Lineage (GTDB taxonomy): Bacteria > Actinomycetota > Actinomycetes > Mycobacteriales > Mycobacteriaceae > Mycobacterium. Next base: position 14,130 of record JAFAQO010000154.1, read on the forward strand.
AGCAGGTGCGCTTGCCACCAGTAATGCCAGCTGCCGAACAAGCGGTCGCGGCGGGACGACGGCCAGGCCACCACCCCGAGCTGAGTACCCGGCAGCGCCCAGAGCCGTTTTACATGCCGCGCGGTCACCGCGGCTTCAGCGCTGGCCGCCCGATTCGCCCATAGCCGATCCATGTCTGCAGATCCTGCCTTACCAGGCGTGCGCGATGTTTGCGTGCCGGGTGATCCAGGCATGCATCGCGATCCCGGCGGCCACGGCGACGTTGATGCTGCGCGTTGAGCCGAATTGGGCGATCGACACGGTGAGCGCCGCCCCGGCCCGGATGTCGTCGCTGATGCCGGGCCCTTCCTGGCCGAACACCAACAGGCACTGCCGCGGCAGGGCGGTCTGCTCCAGCCGTGCAGCGCCGGGAACGTTGTCGACCGCGACCACGGTCAAGCCGGTGCTCGCCGCGAAGTCCAGCAGATCCGCTGTGTTGTCGTGATGGCACAGGCGCTGGTAGCGGTCGGTGACCATGGCGCCGCGGCGATTCCAGCGCCGGCGGCCCACGATGTGCACGGTATCCACGGCGAACGCGTTGGCGGTGCGCACCACCGCGCCGATATTGGCGTCGTGGCCGAAGTTCTCGATGGCCACATGGAGCGGGTGTCTCCGCTTGTCTATATCGGCGATGATCGCCTCGCGCGTCCAGTACCGGTACGCATCGACGACGTTGCGGGTGTCCCCGTCGCGCAACAACGCCGGGTCATAGCGAGGGTCGGTCGGCGGGTCTCCTTGCCAGGGCCCGACGCCGCTGGCCGGTGCGCCCCATTCGGTCGGGTCCGCCTGGCGACGATGCCGGCCGTCCGGGCTCGAGGAAGAGCGGGGCAGATTAGTCACCGGGCCATCCACATTGCCGCGTGGGTGCCTTCCATGCGCAGCCGCCCGCCACGGCGAATGTCAACGCAGTCCACATCGCAACGAGAGCCCGCACGGTGCCTAGCGCACACCCAGGTCCGCCAGACCCAGCACGCTGCGGTAGGGCAAGCCCTCGGCTTGGATGGCTTCGGCGGCCCCGGTGGCCCGGTCCACCACGGTGGCCACACCGACCACCTCGCCGCCGACGTCCTGGACGGCACGCACCGCAGTCAGCGCCGAAGCACCGGTGGTACTGGTGTCCTCGACCACCAGAACCCGCAGGCCGGTTACATCGGTTCCCTCGATAAGACGTTGCATCCCATGGTTTTTCGCAGATTTGCGAACCACGAAGGCGTCGATCGGCCGACCGGGGGCGTGCATGACGGCCGTTGCGACCGGGTCGGCGCCCAAGGTCAGGCCGCCGACCGCCGCGTAGTCCCAGTCGGCGGTCAGTTCGCGCATCAGCCGGCCGATCAGAGCAGCGGCCCGGTGGTGCAGGGTAGCGCGCCGCAGGTCGACGTAGTAGTCGGCCGGCTTCCCCGACGACAGCGTGACCCGTCCGCGCACCACAGACAGCCGGCGTACCAGCTCAGCCAGCTCGTCACGGTCGGTCACGGTCAGATCAGGTGCGGCAGCGTAGGGAAACGGAATATCGCGCCGGTCGGCCGGCATCAGCGCTGGTAGTGCGTGGCCTGCCGGCCGTTGCGTGGTGGTGCAGGCGGGCGCTCGACGGTTCCGGGAAGGCTGTCGTCGCGGCGGGACTCATCGGCTCCATGGCGAGCCGTTTCGGGCGGCGCCGGAGGTGTATCGGGTTGGGCGCCTCGCGGCGCTGTCTCGGTCCGGCCGGACGGTGCCAGCGGGCGACCCGGCGCCGCGTTACCGCGTCCGCCCGATTGCTGCGCCGACTGCGGCACCGGCGGCAACACGCGCAGCAAGTCGTTGAATTGCCGCACCGTGCGCAGGCCCTCATCCCACTCGGCTCGGCTACT
>JAFAQO010000056.1 GCA_019246375.1 Mycobacterium sp.
AGTCCACCAACGTGGCGATCGTTGGGGTGTCACCGGTGTCGTACACTGTCGGCTCGGGCAGCCCGTCGATCGGCAGCGTCTCCGGGCGGGCGGTGACGACGGCCTCGACGTTGGCGGCGTAACCGGACTGCGGGCACCGCACAAAGGTGTCTTCGCCGATCGCGCTCTCAGCCAGAAACTCTTCAGAAGCGCTGCCACCCATCGCTCCGGATACCGCGGACACGATGACATAGCGCACCTCGAGTCGGTCGAACATGCGCTGGTACGCCTCGCGATGGGCGTGGTAGGCCGCCTTGAGCCCAGCCTCGTCGAGGTCGAACGAGTAGGAGTCCTTCATCAGGAACTCCCGCCCGCGCAGGATGCCTGCCCGCGGCCGCGCCTCATCTCGGTACTTTTGCTGAATCTGGTAGAGCACGAGGGGGAAGTCTTTGTACGAGCTGTACTCGCCCTTGACCGTTAGGGTGAACAGCTCTTCGTGGGTGGGACCGAGCAGGTAGTCGTTGCCGCGGCGGTCCTGGAGACGAAACACCCCGTCGCCGTACTCGGTCCAGCGATTTGTGGTGTCGTACGGCGCGCGCGGCAGCAGCGCGGGAAACAGGATCTCCTGCCCGCCGATAGCGTTCATCTCCTCGCGCACGACGCGTTCGATCTTGCGCAGCACCCGCAGCCCGAGCGGCAACCAGCTGTACAGCCCAGGCGCGATCGGCCGGATGTAGCCGGCCCGGATCAGCAGCTTGTGGCTGGGGACCTCAGCCTCGGCGGGGTCGTCACGCAGCGTCCGCAAGAACAGCTCGGACATCCGGGTAATCACAGCGCGCAAGCCTAATGGAGCGAAGTTGGGCGCAGCGGATCACCGCGAGACAGCAGCCAAGGCTCTGGTTTTGAGTCGAATCGCGACCGTAGCTTCTGCTCGCGAAGCCAGGAGTTTCCGCCGCCCTACAGCTCTCCGGCGTCTAGCGCGTCCTTGACTTCTTGCGCATGGGCCACTTGCTGTGCGCTGTACCCGATGAGCAGCGACACGCCGCCGACGATGACCGCGACACCGGCCACCCACAGAAGGCCGTAGGTGTAGCCGTGGTCCAGCGCATGCAACTGGGCTTTGTTCATGTACTTCACCGGGCCGTTGCTGCCGCCCAGATACAGCGTGCGCGACGTGATGACAGCCTGGATGACAGCCAGCACCACCGGCCCGCCCAGGTTCTGCAGCATCAACGCGATCGCCGATGTAGGCCCAATCCGGTCGAAACCGACGCCGGCGATCGCACAGAGGGCGAGTGGGACGACGATCATGCCGATACCGATTCCGCCAACGACGATCGGCATCACAAGATTCGGGAAGTACGGGATGCCGCTATTGAGCGTCGAGCCGTAGAGCATCGCCCCCAGCACCAAGAGTCCGCCGGCGATCACCACGACCCGGGGCTGGAACCACGACACCAGCTGCGACGACGCGCCCAGCCCGATACCCATGGCGATCGCGAACGGGATGAAACCGATGCCCGCGCGCAGCGCGCTGTAGCCCATGATGTCCTGCACATACAGGCCGATCAGCACGGTCAGTGTGAACATCACACCACCGGCCATGAAGATGGACGCGAACGTGGCCAGCCGGTTGCGGTCGAAGAACAGGTCGAATGGCACGACCGGATTCTCGGCGTTCCGCTCCACTAGGGCGAATGCAACAAAAGCTGTTAAGGCCACCGCCCCCGAACCGATCGTCGTGACCGACAGCCAGCCCTTCTCTGGGCCTATCGAGAAGGCGAAAACCGCGGCCGTACAGACCAAGGTGGCCAGGACGGCGCCGGTAGCGTCGAGCTTCATGCGTTCCCGATGGGTCTCCCGCAGCGAGGTCCGGGAGAGGTAAATCATCAACAGCCCGATCGGGACGTTCACCATGAATGCGAGACGCCAGGACACCTCGGTGAGCGCCCCACCGACCACAAGGCCCATCACTGACCCGACACCGGTCATCGCGCCGAACACCGCTGTTGCGACGTTGCGCGACGGGCCCTTCGGGAATGTGGTGGCTATCAATGCCAAACCGGTCGGCGAGGCGATCGCGGCGCCAATACCTTGCAACAACCGGGCGACGACCAGGGTCGCATCGTCCCAGGCGAATCCACACAAGGCGGAGGCGATCGTGAACAGCGCGACGCCCACGATGAAGGTCCGCTTACGGCCGATGGTGTCACCGAGACGCCCACCGAGCAGCATCAGGCCGCCGAAGGTCAGCACGTAGGCCGTGATCACCCAGCTGCGTCCGGCGTCAGAGAGGCTCAGGTCGTTCTGAATCTTGGGAAGCGCGACGATCGCGATGGTGCCGTCCATCGTCGCCATCAACTGCATGCCGCCGATCGCGACAACTGCGGCGACAAACCGGCGAGACGGCAGCCAAGTGGGCAGATATCTGTTGGTGTGGTTTTTGGCGGCCTCTGGGACGGGCATCGGGACCGCTCCTTCCGGGCGTTCGGTGGTCCAGGTGCGAACCGCCCGCTCTGCATCGTTGAGAGCCGTCATAAGAAGCTACCCTACAGTACTCTTAAGATTCTATTAACCGCCGAATGCTGCGACCGCCCCAATGACGACAATTGCCGGAGGCTGAATCCCTTCCGCTCGAATTTTCTCCGGCGCATCGGCGAGGGTAGCCCGCAACGTTCGTTCGGCGGCCGTCGTTCCGCTCTGAACGACCAGCACCGGCGTATCCGCACGTCGGCCGCCCTTTATCAGGACTTCGGTGAAAAGCTCGATGCGCTCCACTGCCATCAGCAAAACGATCGTGCCCGACAATGCTGCCAGTGCATCCCAATTCACTAACGATTCGGGATGACCGGGCGCAATATGGCCGCTGACCACTACAAATTCGTGATTTACGGCGCGATGAGTAACCGGAACACCGGCCAATGCAGGAACTCCTGTGGCACTTGTCACACCGGGCACCACAGTCACCGGAATTCCGGCGTCGGCGCATGCCAGAACTTCCTCGTAGCCGCGGGCGAAAACGAATGGGTCTCCTCCTTTCAGGCGCACCACGAACTTGCCGGCTCTTGCCCGCTCGATCATCACCGCGTTGATGGCGTCCTGCGCCATGGCCCGCCCGTAGGGAATCTTCGCGGCGTCGATCACCTCTACATGAGGTCCCAGTTCGGCGAGCAGTTGCGGTGGTGCCAGCCGGTCGGCCACCACGACGTCGGCGTGCGCGAGCAGGCGCCGGCCTCGGACGGTGATCAATTCCGGGTCGCCGGGTCCGCCACCGACCAGGGCCACTCCACCATGGACGACGTCTGCGCTGCCGACAGTGATGATGCCCTGCTGCAATGCCTCGTGGATGGCTGAGCGGATCGCCGCCGAGCGACGGTGCTCGCCGCCTGCCAATACCCCCACGGACAGCCCGGCATAGTCGAACGATGCCGGAGTGACCGCAGTGCCCTCGACGGCGATGTCGGCCCGGACGCAGAAGATCCGGCGCCGGTCGGCCTCAGCGACCACGGCTGCGTTGACGTCCGGATCATCGGTGGCTGCGATGGCATACCAGGCTCCGTCGAGGTCACCTTCGTGGTAGTCGCGCAGGGCTAGGGTGATCCCGGTCATCGCCTCGACTGCACGCGTGGCGGCGCGAGTGATCACGTGGATGTCGGCGCCGCTGGCGATGAGCAGTGGAAGCCGGCGCTGGGCGACCGTGCCGCCGCCGACCACGACGACCTTCTTGCCGGTCAGACGCAAACCGACCAGATAGGCGTTCTCGGTCACCCGGTGAGTTTATGGCGACCGCCAGCGCGGCGGAGCCGGGCGCAGCGGGTCGCCATCAGGTGCTTCAGCGGCGACCGCCAGCGCGGCGGAGCCGGGCGCAGCGGGTCGCCATCAGGTAGGTGGAGTAGCTGCGCAAGAGACGAAGCGCGTCACCGCGTGCGGCGCCGCGGCCGGATGAGTGTGCAAGTAGGACGCATGCACCCCGCCGAGAACCGCACCTTCTTGGACAGCGTCCAAGTCTTGGCCCTTGTAAACCCACGCTGGATGGTAGTTGGCAGTGAAGGTGACTGCGGTTCGGTGGAATTCGTGTCCCGTTACCCGCTGACCGGCTAAGTACAGTGCCGAATCGGCGACCGCCACAGCGTCGCGATAACCCATTGTGAGACGTGTCGTGAACCGTGCCGTCCCGTCGAGCACGCCGCACATCGGGTACCCGTCGATCTCGGATGCCAGATAGGTCAACCCGGCACATTCCGCGTGCACCGGCGCGCCCGAGGCGGCGAGCTCCTTGATTTGTTGGCGGGCAAGGTCATTGGCGGACAGCTCAGCGGTGAACTGCTCCGGGAATCCGCCCGGCAGGACCACCGCGCCGGTACCCTCCGGCAATGGGTCGACACGTGGGTCGAACTCGGCCACCTCCGCACCGGCGGCTCGCAGCAGCTCGGCCTGTTCGACGTAACCGAAACTGAACGCCTTGCCCGCGGCCAGCGCCACGGTGACGGAGCGATCAGCGACCGGCTTACCGACCGCGGCGTTCGCATCCCACGGCGGATCGGCAACCTGACTCTCGGCGGCTGCCAACACGGCGCCCACATCGACATGCTGAGCGACCAGGTCCGTCATCGCGTCGATCGCGGTGTGGGCCTGTTGACCATGCTCGACGGCTGGGACCAGGCCCAGATACCGTGTCGGAACCGATAGTTCATCGGCACGGGGCACTGAGCCCAACACCGGGACGCCGGACTGCTCGCAGGCTTGCCGGAGCACTTCCTCATGTCTGTCCGACCCGACCCGGTTGAGGATGACGCCGGCGATGCGGGTGCCGGCGTCGAATGTCGAAAAGCCATGTAGCAGCGCGGCGATGCTGTGGCTTTGCCCGCGCGCGTCGACGACCAGGATCACCGGCGCACCCAGCAGACCAGCGACCTGTGCGGTAGATCCCCGTGCCGGCATGGTAGCGCTAGAGCCGATGCGCCCGTCGAAAAGTCCCATCACCCCCTCGACCACGGCGATGTCCGCACCGGCGGCGCCATGGCCATACAGCGGACCGATGAGGTGCTCGCCCACTAGAACCGGGTCGAGATTTCGGCCTCGGCGCCCGGCGGCCAGAGCGTGATAGCCCGGATCGATGAAGTCTGGACCGATCTTGAACGGCGCGACGCGACAGCCGGCGTGTCGCAAAGCGCCTATCAGACCCGTTGCCACAGTGGTCTTTCCACTGCCGGATGCGGGTGCGGCGACGACGACTGCAGGAACGCTTACCACTCGATGCCCTTCTGGCCCTTACGCCCGACATCCATCGGGTGTTTGACCTTCGTCATTTCCGTCACCAGATCGGCGACTTCGACCAGCCGGGGCGGGGCATCGCGACCCGTGATCACAACATGCTGGTTGCCGGGCCGGGCCAGCAGCGTGTCCACCACGTCGTCGACATCGATCCAGCCCCACTTCAGCGGATAGGTGAACTCGTCGAGCACATAGAAGTCGTGTCGCTGCGCGGCCAAGCGACGTGCGATCTCGGCCCACCCGTCAGCGGCCGCCGCCGGGTGGTCGTGCTCGCTGCCGACCTTGCGCGACCATGACCAACCGGCGCCCATTTTGTGCCATTCGACTGGTCCGCCGATGCCGTGCTCGTCGTGCAATCGGCCGAGTTGGCGGAAGGCGGCTTCCTCGCCGACTTTCCACTTGGCGCTCTTGACGAATTGGAAGACCGCGATGTTCCAACCGGAATTCCATGCCCGCAATGCCATTCCGAAGGCGGCCGTCGATTTTCCTTTGCCGGGGCCGGTATGCACGGCCAGCACCGGTATGTTGCGCCGCGCCCGGGTAGTCAGTCCGTCGTTGGGTATTTGCAGCGGACGGCCTTGTGGCATAAGCCCTTACCTCCCCCCGGCTTAGGCAACATCGCGCACGGCGCGGGTCAGATAATCGGCGCGCAACTGCTCCAGGCGCACGGTGGGCGCACCCAGGTGGCCCGCCAGCTGCTCAGCCAAGCCCAGCCGCACATATGACGTCTCACAGTCGACGACCACCGCTGCCGCGCCCTCGGCAACCAGCCGAGATGCGGCGTAGCGGCTGCGTCCCAACGGATCCGGTCCAGCGGTAGCTCGCCCGTCGGTGAGCACCACAACCAGCGGCCGCCGCGCCCGGTCGCGCACCTTCTCCCGGACGACCAGTTCCCGAGCGGCCAGCAGACCTTCGGCGAGTGGAGTCTTGCCGCCGGTGTCAAACCGCGCCAAGCGGCGCCCGGCGATATGCGCTGACGATGTCGGCGGCAGTAACAGCTGTGCGCCCTGCTGCCGGAAAGTGATCACCGCCACCTTGTCGCGGCGCTGGTAGGCATCACGCAGTAGCGATAGCGTGGCACCACTGACCGCGGCCATCCGGTCCCGGGCGGCCATCGAGCCTGATGCGTCGACGACGAAGATCACCAGGTTGCCTTCCCGCCCCTCGCGTATTGCGCGGCGCACGTCATCGGCCTGCGGGCGCAACGGGCCCGTCCCCGTTGCCTG
>JAFAQO010000201.1 GCA_019246375.1 Mycobacterium sp.
GGTGCCGCCGGAAACCCCGCGCACCGGACTGCCGTCCTCGGGAACCACGTACACACCGACGCCGCCGTCGGCACCGCGCAGCTTCACCGCGCCCAGTTCTTCCAGGTCCCGCGACAGTGTGGCCTGGGTGACATCGATACCTTCCCCGGCGAGCAGCGCGGCCAGTTCACTTTGGCTGCGTACCGCTGCCGACGAAAGGATCGCCACGATACGGGCCTGCCGGCCGGCCCGGGTGACCTCCGGTGTGGTCTTGGGACCGCTGCGGGTCATCGGCTGCGCTCCAACAGCCAGGCCAACAGCGCCTTTTGCGCGTGTAGCCGGTTCTCGGCCTCATCCCACACTGCGCTGTGCGGGCCGTCGATCACCTCGTCGGTGATCTCGTGACCGCGGTGCGCCGGAAGGCAATGCAGCACAATGGCTTCTGCGTCAGCCAGTGTCAGCAGCGCAGCGTTGACCTGGAACGGCCAGAACGGCCCGACCCGGTCCAGCCCGTCGTCCTCCTGACCCATCGAGGTCCAGGTGTCGGTCACCAGCACATCGGCGCCGGCAGCAGCAGCGTGCGGGTCGGCTGTCACGATCAACGTCGCCCCGGTCGCCGCGGCACGCTGCTCGGCGGCCGTCACCACCGACCGATCCGGTGTGAATCCTTCGGGTGTGGCGATCGTGACGTGAAGCCCGGCAGTGACGCCGCCGAGCAGCAGCGAGTGCGCCATGTTATTGGCGCCGTCGCCGAAGTAGGACAACCGCAATCCGCGCAGCGACCCCTTGCGCTCCGCGATCGTCTGCAGATCTGCCAGCACCTGGCAGGGGTGGAACTCGTCGGAGAGCGCGTTGACGATCGGTACCGTCGCGGTAGCCGCCATCGCGGTCAGCCGGTCCTGGCCAAAGGTTCGCCACACGATCGCATCGACATAGCGGGACAACACTTTTGCGGTGTCTCCAAGCGTCTCGTCGCGGCCAAGCTGGGTGCTGCGCCCATCGACGACGACGGCGTGGCCACCCAGTTGGGCGATGCCCATCTCGAACGAGAACCGGGTACGGGTTGAGTTCTTGTCGAAAATGACCGCGACTCCCCGCGGCCCATCGAGGGGGCGCCAGCTCAACGGGTCCTTCTTCAGTTCGGCGGCCAGCTCGAGGACTTCGGTCTGCTCGTGCGGCGACAGGTCGTCATCGCGCAGGAAATGCCGGGTCATGATGTCCGACCGGCAGTGTCGAGGATGGCCGGCAGGGCGGTGCCGAAGGCGTCGATCTGGTGTTCGGTGATGATCAGCGGCGGTGCCAGCCGGATGATGTCGGCTGCCGGGGCGTTGACAAGGTAACCGGCGTCACGGGCGGCGGCCTCGACAGCTTTCGCGCGGGCAGCGGTGAGCACCACGCCGCACAGCAGCCCCCGGCCGCGGACGTGGTCGACCAGCGGATGGCGAAGAGATTCGATATTCTGCCGCAACGACTTTCCTAACACCTCGGCGCGGCGGATAAGGTTGTCGGCCGTCAACGCGCGCAGCACCGCGAGCGCTGCGGCGGCACAGACCGGATTACCGCCGAAGGTGCTGCCGTGCAATCCCGGGGCGAGCAGCTTGGCGGCGGGGCCGACGGCCAGGCATGCCCCGATCGGCAAACCACCGCCGAGTCCCTTGGCCAGGGTCACCACGTCGGGGGTGATGCCGTCGTGTTGATGAGCGAAGAACGTGCCGGTGCGGCCCATCCCGGTCTGCACCTCGTCGAGCACCAGCAGCGCGCCGTGCCGCGACGTGATCTCCCGAGCGGCGGCAAGGTAGCCGTCCGGCGGCATGACAACACCGCACTCTCCCATGATCGGTTCCAGGAACACCGCGGCGGTGTCGTCGCATACCGCGTCGTCCAGCGCGTCGGCGTCGCCGTACGGCACGTGCGTGACATCGCCGGGCAGCGGCGCGAACGGCGCCTGCTTGGCCGGTTGACCGGTCAACGCCAATGAGCCCATGGTGCGCCCGTGAAAAGCCTCCTGTGCCGCAACAAGTTTCGTGCGGCCGGTAAGTCGGGATAGCTTGAACGCCAGTTCGTTGGCCTCGGTGCCGGAATTGCAGAAGAAGACCCGGGCTTCCGCGTCGGTGTCCAATAGGCCGACCAGCGCCTCGGCCAACGCGATCGGAGGTTCGGTGGCATACAAATTCGAGGTATGCCCCAGGGTGGATAGCTGCCGGGTGACCGCGTCGATAATGGCTGGGTGGCGATGTCCGAGGATGTTCACCGCGATGCCGCCGAGCAGGTCGAGGTAGGAGCGCCCATCCACGTCGGTGACCACTGCGCCGTCACCGCTGGCCAGGGCCATCGGCGGGGTGCCGTAGTTGTCCATCATCACCGCTGACCACCGCTGCTGGAGGGCCGCTGTGTTGGTCGTTGAGTGCGTCATGCTCTCACCACCTTTGTGCCCGTGCCAGCGTCGGTGAATAGTTCGACCAAGACGCAATGTTCGACGCGGCCGTCGATGATATGTGCGCTGGGCACGCCACCGCCAACCGCGCGCAGGCACGCCTCGACCTTCGGGATCATGCCGGCCTGCAGGATCGGCAGCAGCTCTGCGAGCATCTCGGTGTCGATTTCGCTGATCAGCGAATCGCGGTCCGGCCAGCGGGTGTAAAGGCCTTCGACATCGGTGAGCATCAGCAGCTTCTCGGCGCCCAACGCTTCGGACAGCGCCGCGGCGGCGGTGTCGGCGTTGATGTTGTGCACTACGCCGTCGGCGTCGGGTGCGAGTGTCGACACCACCGGGATGCGGCCTGCCGCAATAAGATCCAGTACAGCGGCGGTGTTGACTTCCTCGACATCGCCGACCAGTCCGATATCGGTGGTGATGCCGTCGACGGTGACGCTGCGCCGCACAGCGGTGAACAGCTGCGCATCCTCGCCGGTGATACCGACGGCGTATGGTCCGTGTGCGTTGATCAGGTTGACCAGTTCCCGGCCTACCTGACCGAACAACACCATCCTCGCCACGTCGAGCACTTCCGGTGTGGTGACCCGGAAACCGCCTTTGAAGTCACCCGGGATACCGAGTCGCTGCAACATCGTGGTGATCTGCGGTCCTCCGCCATGCACCACGACGGGATGGATCCCGCAGTTGCGCAGAAACGCCATGTCGGCGGCAAAGGCCTGACGCAGCGTGTCGTCGGTTATCGCGTTGCCACCGTATTTGACGACGACGATCCGGCCGTGCAGCTGCTTGAGCCAGGGCAGCGCTTCGGCCAGCACCTGCGCTTTGATCTGCGTTGGCAGCGCACTGGCGGTCATGACGCGCCGCCGACGATGCAGAGCGAAGGACGAGGAGGGGCGCTCATGACGCGCCGCCGACGATGCAGAGCGAAGCGATGAGGAGGAGGGGCGCTCATGAACTGTAGGCCGAATTCTCTTCGACGTATGCATGGGACAGGTCGGTGGTGCGGATGTCGGCCTGACCGCCGCCCAGGCCGAGATCGACGACAACCTCGATGTCACTGGCCGACAGGTCCACGTCGCGTGCGCCCGGCACTCCGACCCCGTCGGCGCACACCGTAAACCCATTGAAAGATACGGTGATCCGGTCAGGGTCGACGTGGACCGGCGCCATGCCGACCGCCGCGAGCACCCGGCCCCAGTTCGGGTCGGAGCCGAACAGCGCGGTCTTGACCAGGCTGTCGCGGGCGATGGCACGGGCAACGGTGACAGCGTCGTCATCGGTGGCCGCCCCCGTCACAGCCACCGTGATGCGTTTGGTGACGCCTTCGGCGTCCGCTTGCAGCTGAGCGCACAGGTCGTCGCAGACCCGAAGTACCGCGTCATCGAGATCTCTTTGACTGGGTGCGATTTCGCTGGCTCCCGACGCCAGCAGCAGCACGGTGTCGTTGGTTGAGCAGCTACCGTCGACGTCGAGGCGGTCGAACGTCAGCGCGGTGGCACGGCGCAGCGCCGTTTCGAGTGCTTTCGCGTCGGCGACTATGTCGGCGGTGAGCACGCACAGCAGGGTCGCCAGCGAAGGCGCCAGCATGCCGGCGCCTTTGGCCATCCCGCCCACTGTCCACTTGTCGGGATGGTGCAGCGCAACCTGTTTTGGCACGGTATCGGTGGTCGTGATGGCCTGGGCGGCGTCTTCTCCACCGGTCAGCCCACCGGCCATCTCGTGCACCACATCCCGGACACCGGTGAGCACCTTGTCCATCGGGAGTCGGTCACCGATGAGTCCGGTGGAGCAGACCGCGACCTCGATTGCGCCGGTCTCGGTGCCCCACTCCGACAACGCGGCGGCCACGGCCTCGGCGGTGGCGTGGGTGTCCTGAAAGCCGCCCGGCCCGGTGCAGGCGTTGGCGCCGCCGGAGTTGAGGATCACCGCCCGCAACCGACCGGTTGTCAGCACCTGCTGAGTCCACAGCACCGGGGCCGCCTTCACCTTATTGCGGGTGAACACTCCGGCGGCCGCGTAGTCGGGGCCCTCGTTGAAGACCAGCGCAAGGTCCAACTCGCCCGATGCTTTGATTCCGGCGGCGACCCCTGCGGCGCGGAAGCCAGCCGGGGCGGTCACTCCTTGAGTGCGCAGCATCCGTACGGCGTCGGCCAGGTCAGTCATGGCGCCACTCCGACCACTGAAAGGCCCTCGGTTTCCGGCCAGCCCAACGCCAGGTTCATCGACTGCACTGCCGCGCCGCCGGCGCCCTTAACCAGGTTGTCGATCGCGGCGATCGCAATGAAGGTTGCTGCGTCCTCGTCGACCGCGACCGCGATGTGTGCGGCGTTGCTGCCGGTCACCGCGCCGGTGCGCGGCAGCTGTCCTTCCGCTAGCAGGTGAACGAAAGGTTCGGCGTCGTAGGCCTTTTCGTAGGCAGCGCGCAGCTGCGACAGCGGCGATCGGGTACGCGCGGTGCACGTGGCCAGGATGCCCCGGGAAGCCGGGATCAGCACCGGGGTGAACGACACGGTGACATCGCGGTCGCTGACCGCCCGCAACCCTTGCTTGATTTCCGGGGTGTGCCGGTGGGCACCGGCGATGTTGTAGGCCCGCGCCGAACCGATGATCTCCGAGCCGAGCAACTCCGTCTTGGCAGCGCGGCCCGCGCCGGAGGCGCCGCTGACCGCGACCACGCTGACAGCGGGCTCGATGAGGTCTTCGGCGACCGCCGGCAGCAACGCCAACAACGCCGCAGTCGGATAGCAGCCGGGTACCGCGATCCGTCGCGCACCGGCCAGCCGCTCCCGCGCGCCGGGGAGCTCGGGCAATCCGTACGGCCAACTGCCGGCGTAGGGCGTGCCGTAGAACCGCTGCCAGGCCGCAGCGTCGGTGAGCCGGAAGTCGGCACCGCAGTCCACGACCACGGTCTCGGCGCTGAGTTCGACGGCCAGTGTCGCCGAATACCCGTGCGGAAGCGCGAGGAAAACCACGTCGTGGCCGCCGAGCGAGCCTGGATCGGTCGGTTCGAGTATCCAGTGGGCCAGCGGCACCAGGTGCGGGTGGTGTTCGCCGAGGGTGCTTCCGGCACTGGCGGCAGCGGTGACCGCCCCGATCGTCAGCCGCCCGTCGTGGTACGCCGGGTGGCCCAGCAACAGCCGCAAGATCTCGCCGCCTGCGTAACCGCTGGCGCCAGCGATCGCCACGCGCATCGGCTGGGTCATGACAGCCAATATTGCATGACTATGCAGCTAACTGCAAATTATTACTTTGCCTGGTGTTCCGCATGCCGACCTCA
>JAFAQO010000233.1 GCA_019246375.1 Mycobacterium sp.
GACCGCACCCGGGTCGAGATGATGCGTGGATACGCCGAGACGCGGGACTGCCGCCGCCAATTCCTGCTCGGCTACTTCGGAGAAGCTCTCGCCGAACCGTGCGGCAATTGTGACCGCTGCGCGGCCGATGCCGCAGCAGGGCGCGAGCCCGACACCGCGCAGGAATCCGCGCTGCCCGTCGACACGCCGGTCGAGCACCGAGAATGGGGACCGGGCGTGGTGATCAGCGGCGAACCCGACCGCATCACAGTACTTTTCGACGAGTACGGCTACCGCACGCTATCGATCGAATCGATCCGCGAAAGCGGGGTGCTGCAAGTGCGCTGACGCCGGCTGTCAGGGCACCAGCGTCAGCACGATCCAGGCCGCCACGGCCGCCGGCAGGAATCCGTCGAACCGGTCCAGCAATCCGCCGTGGCCCGGTATCAGGCTGCCCATGTCCTTGATCCCGAGATCACGTTTGACCTGCGATTCCACCAGGTCGCCGAGCGTGGCGGTGATCACCACGACCAGCCCCAGCAACGCCCCGATCCAGATCGGCTTGTTGGTCAGATAATGCACGCTCAGCACTGTTGCGGTGATTCCGAACACTAGTGAACCGACGAAACCCTCCCAGGATTTCCGCGGGCTGATGGTAGGGACCATCGGATGCTTGCCGAAGAGCACGCCCACGGTGTAACCCCCGATGTCGGAGAAGACGACGCCGATCGCCAGGGAAAACGCCCGCCCGGCACCGTCGTGCGGGTAGACCAGCAACGCACCGAACGAAGCGAACAGCGGAACCCAGGCGGCCAGAAAAACCGTCGCCGAGACGTCGCGCAGGTAATTCGCCGGGGCGGCATCCGGACCCGGCGCCGCCCTGCGGCCGTGGCGACTCAACAGCCGCCAGACCATGCACACCACGACGGTGCCGCCGAACCCGGCCAGGGCTCCGCGCGTAAAGAATGGCCAGGTCAGCCATAGGGTGGCCTGGCCGCCGACCACCAGCGGAATGACCGGAATCACGTACCCGGCAGCAGCCAGCCGGCGCGCCACCTCGAGGGTGCCCAGTAAGACACCGACCGAGAGGATAGCGACATACCCCCACGGCCGCGCCCACACCAAGCTCGCGATGACCAGGCCACCCAGGGCCGCGCCCACCAGGATCGCCACCGGCAGGTTGCGTCCGGTGCGCGAAGTCTTCGCACCGCTTGACGACGACGACCCGCGCGCCGGCTGGTCGGGCGGGGTGCCTGCGCCGGTATCAGTGTGTCCCACGAACCTTGGTTGCTGAGCGGCCACTAGACCTCCAGCAGCTCGCCTTCTTTGCGTTTGACCAGTTCATCGATCTGGGTGACGTACTGGTGGGTGGTTTTGTCCAAATCCTTCTCCGCCCGGACCACCTCGTCCTCGCCGGCTTCCCCGTCCTTGCGGATGCGGTGCAGTTCCTCCATCGCTTTGCGACGGATATTGCGCACCGAGACCCGGGCTTCCTCGCCTTTGTGCCTGGCCTGCTTGACCAACTCCCGGCGACGTTCCTCGGTCAGCTGCGGCACAGCGACCCGGATGAGGGTGCCGTCGTTTGTGGGGTTCACCCCCAAGTCGGAGTTGCGGATGGCCGTCTCGATGGCACGTAGCTGGTTCGCTTCGTATGGCTTGATCACGACCAGACGCGCCTCGGGGACGTTGATGCTGGCCAGTTGGGTAATTGGGGTGGTCGCGCCGTAATAGTCGATGACGATCCGCGAGAACATGCCGGGGTTGGCCCGGCCGGTGCGGATAGTGGCCAGGTCGTCGCGGGCCACCGATACGGCCTTTTCCATTCGCTCTTCGGCGTCAAAGAGAGTCTCGTCGATCATTTGCGCCGCTCCTCCTCATCGCTGCGCTCTGCATCGTCGCCGGCGGTGATCATTTGCGCCGCTCCTCCTCATCGCTGCGCTCTGCATCGTCGCCGAGGGTGATCATTTGCGCCGCTCCTCCTCATCGCTGCGCTCTGCATCGTCGCCGAGGGTGGTCACGGCGTCCTCCCATCTGAGACCAGCGTTCCGATTTTCTCACCTGCGACGGCGCGCGCGATATTGCCATCGGTCAGCAAGTTGAACACCAGAATCGGCATGCCATTGTCCATGCACAAACTGAACGCGGTCGCATCGGCCACCTGCAGCCCGCGGTCGATGACATCGCGATGGGTGATCGTGGTGAACAGTTCGGCGTCGGGGTTCTCCCGCGGATCCTCGGCGAACACACCGTCGACCGCCTTGGCCATCAGCACCACTTCCGCGCCGATCTCCAGCGCCCGCTGAGCGGCCGTCGTGTCGGTGGAGAAGTACGGCAACCCCATGCCGGCCCCGAAGATCACCACCCGGCCCTTCTCCAGGTGCCGACGGGCGCGCAGCGGAAGGTAGGGCTCGGCCACCTGCCCCATGGTGATGGCCGTCTGGACGCGGGTGACAATACCTTCCTTCTCCAAAAAGTCTTGCAGCGCAAGGCTATTCATGACGGTGCCCAGCATCCCCATGTAGTCCGACCGGGTGCGCTCCATACCGCGCTGTTGTAGCTGGGCGCCACGGAAGAAGTTGCCGCCGCCGATCACGACCGCGATCTGCACACCGCTGCGGACCACTTCGGCGATCTGGCGGGCGACCTGCGCCACGACGTCGGGGTCCAGCCCGACCTGCCCGCCGCCGAACATTTCGCCGCCGAGCTTGAGTACTACCCGCGAGTACTTGGGCCGGTCCGCTGATTCCCGGCCGACATCCCCGTCGTCGGCGGGAAATGGCTCTGCGCCGTCGGTGCTCGGCGGCTGCGGCTCGGTCATCGAACTCCTCGCATGACAGCGCCATCCCGGCGAACAGCCAGGACGGCTCCTCCATCCTGCCTCATGCCCGCTCCCCGCTCGTGCGGGGGGCTTGTCCTCGTCGATTGTGGACTTGTGGTGAGTGGATAGTCGGCAAAATCACGATAAGTTGCTCTCGGTCGTGCCGGCGGCGCGGCAACGCAGACGTCAATAGCTGTGCGCTGTGCCGTTACCCAAGCAGAGCAATTGCGCGCTGGTCACGGCGTCGTGGTCGAGGATGTTTCGGGTATCAATCACCACCGCGCCGCCGGCTGCGCAGCGGGCGATCGAGTCCCAGTCCAGCTCACTGAATTCGCGCCACTCGGTGAGCACCAGGATCGCGTCGGCGTCTTTGGCGGCGACGTAGGGATCCCTGGCGGTGGCCACCGGCACCCGGCTGCTGTCGATGGCGTCGAGTCGGGGATCGTACGCGGTGACCTGCGCGCCGGCCCGCTGCAGGACCGCGCAGACCGCCGCCGCCGGTGAGTCCCGGATGTCGCTGGTGCCGGCCTTGAACGTCAGGCCGAGCGCGGCGACCTTCAATTCATCGAGCGGACGGTGCAACACCTGCCGCAACGTGGCGGCGATGCGCCCGGCCTGGGCGGCGTTGGTCCGCCGGGCCGACTCGACCTCACGCAGCGCGATCCCGCGCACCCGGCCGGTGTACAACAGCGCGGCGGTGTCCTTCGGCAAACACGAACCACCCCAGCCGGGGCCGGGCGCCAGGAAATACCGCCCGATCCGCTCATCGGCGCCCATACAGCCGGTGACATCGCGAATGTCGGCGCCGGCTCGGCCGCACAACTCAGCCAGCGAGTTGACGAATGACAGCTTGACCGCCAAAAACGCGTTGCTGGCGTACTTGGCGAGCTCCGCGCTTTCCAGGCTCATCAGCAAAACCGTGTCGGTATCGTCCGCGTACAGTTCGGCGACGCGGGCAGCGGCGTCACACCCGTCACCGGTCGCACCGACAACGACCCGTTCGGGGTAGCGGAAGTCGTGTACGGCGTGGCCTTCCCGCAGGAACTCCGGGTTGGCCACCGTGTGAATCCCGCGGGTGCCCAGTGTTTCGCTGAGTCGACGGCAGGTGCCAACCGGCACAGTCGATTTCACCGCCACCACCGATCCGGGCTGCATCACCTCGGCCAGCTCAGCCACCGCGCGGTCGACCGCTCGCAGATCGGCGCTGCCGTCGTCGTTGGTCGGCGTTGGAACGCACACGAATACGATGTCGCGGTCGGCCAGGCACCGGTAATCGCACTCGAAGCGCACAGTTTTCCGCTGCAAGCTGTGGGCCAACAATTCGTCGAGCTCCGGCTCGTCGATGACCGCCCGACCGCAACGCAACTCAGCGACCCGGTGCGGGTCGGTATCAACGCAAATGGTGTCAATGCCCTTGACGGTCAAGCAGACCGCGCTGGTCAGGCCGACATAGCCGGCGCCGATAACCCCTACCTTCAGGCGCACCTTTCTGTTCATGCGCACTCCGCGAGGATCTGTCGAGTCGCATCGAGGACCCGTGCCGGAGTGATCAGCAGCAGCCCGCGGTGCGGGCGGTCCCCATGCGGGTCGCCGCAGACACCCGCCCATACCGTGATATGCCGGCCGGCGCCCCTCGGTCCCCACCGGCTCGGTGGTGTCGGCCCGAACAACAGCACCGACGGCGTGCCGGTGGCGGTCGCGATGTGCCCCACACCGGTGTCGCCGCAGACCACCAGCTGGCAGTCGCTGATCAGCGCCACCATGCCGAGAATGTCCAGTTTTCCTGCCAGGACCGATGATTCGTCCAAGCCTGCTTGTGCGGCGACGGTGTCGGCAAGAGATTTCTCCGCGGGCGATCCGGTCACCACGACCCGGTGGCCGGTATCTTTGAGTGCTGCGGCGACGATCGCGAACCGATCGGCGGGCCAGCGGCGAGACGGGGCGGCCGCCCCCGGGTGGATGACGACGACACCGTCACGGCGCGGGTATCCCGTCGGCCGGTCGAGCGCCAAGTCCTCAGGGTCGCAGGCAATTCCAGCTGCTCCCAGCAGCGCGCACCAGCGGTCGACCTCGTGAGTTTCGTCGCGCCACGGCGGCCCGCTCACCGACGGGTAGGCCGAATTACGATGTGAAATAACGGCTTTGGGCTCGGCTTCGAGCAGATCGGCGATGCTTTCCGGGCCGCGGCCGTGCAGGTTGACGGCCAGATCCGGCGGTGAGCCGGCCCAACTCAGGTCGCCGAGCCCCGCTGTCGGCAGAACCTCGTCGACGGCGCCGGAGAACAGCGCCAACGGGCCCAGCGGCTTCGGCGTCGCCAGCACGATGCGGGGCGACGGGTAAGCGCGCCGCAGTCCGCGCAGCGCTGGTATGCCGGTGAGCAGGTCACCCAGACCCAATGCCCGCAGCACCAGCACCGTGTCGACCGGCGAGACCGCTGTCACGGCCATGACGATTCCTCCGATGAGCACACCACCATTTCGCGAATCTCGTTGCCCGGCGGCTGGCTCAGCGCGAAAACCACCGTCTCGGCGACGTTGTCGGGGTCGTTGAGCTTGGCGTCCGGCGGCGGCTTGTACTGCTCGTCGCGGCCGTCGAAGAACGGGGTTTGCATGCCGCCCGGGATCAGCAGCGTCACTCCGACGGTACCGGCCAGCTCGGCGGCCAGCGCGCGGGTGAATCCGACCACCCCGAATTTCGAGGCACAGTACGCGGTGGCGTCGCTGACCGCTTTGATGCCCAGGGTCGACGCGCAGGTGACGATGCGGCCCTGCGTCGTCTTCAGGTACGGGAGGGCCGCTCTGATCACCGCGGCGGTACCGAGCAGGTTGACGTGCAGCACGTGTTCCCACTCCTTTGCCAAGACCTTGTCCAGCGGGCCGCAGCTGTCGATGCCCGCCGGAGTGAACACACCGTGCAGCTGCCCGTCGACCGCGTCGGCCAACTCGCGCACCGCATCGTCGACCGTCGAGGTGTCCGCGAGATCCGCCCACGCATAACGGAGGTTGTCCTGCGGTTTGGCGATGTCGATGACCAGCGGAGTGCCGCCGCGGCGCCGCACCGCCCGCACCGTCGCGGCACCCAGACCCGATGCGCCGCCCGCAATCACGATGTTGCCCAATGTCTGCGCCATCAGTTAGCCCCTCTCTACGGCCGTCCCAGCGACCGGGTTACCTCGCCCTGGCGGCGATCAGCTTCGACGACGAGTACCCCGGCACGGTGGGCAGCAGTACCACCTCGCCGCCGTGCCGATGCACCACCTCGGTTTCGGGGAGCTCCACCCCGGTGTAGTCGCCGCCTTTGACCCAGATGTGCGGCCGTAACCGCTCCAACGCGGCCGCCGGTGACATCTCGGAGAACACCGCGACGCCGTCTACGCAGCCCAGCGCCGCCAATACCCGGGCCCGGTCATCGGCGGGTACCACCGGCCGTCCACTGCCCTTGATCTGCCGCACCGATTCGTCGGAGTTGATCAGGACCACTAATGCATCGCCCAGGTCGCGGGCACGGCGCAGCAGTCGCACGTGGCCGGTATGCAGCAGGTCGAAGCAGCCGCCGGTCGCCACAAGGGTGCCGCCGCGGTGCCGCACCCGATCAGCCAGTGCGAGCACGGATTCCATACCGGTCACCGCGGCGGCATCGGTGGACAAGTCGATTCCACCGGGTATCGGCATGACGCTGGACACCGCTGCGGCGCCGCCCGCGGCGACGAACCGGGACGCGGCCGCGACCGCGCTGGTGGCGGCCTGCAACGCGTCAGCGCCCTCGCCCAGCGCGGTCGCGGCGGCTACCGAGAAGCGATCACCGGCCCCGCAGGCGTCGCTGCGGCCTGGTCCGGCGGTTTCCGGGGCGACGATGTGCTCCGCTCTGTGGTGCCGATCGGCGAACATCGCACCGCGCGCGCCGAGCGTGACGCACACCGCTCCCGCGTCCCACTCTTGCCGCAGCGCACCGGCCAGCTGCCCGATGTTCGTCGTCCGCGGTGAAAAGTGCTTGGCCTCGGCCTGATTCGGAGTTACGAGCGCGCAACCACGGATGGGGCGCGCACCGCGCGGGTGCGGATCCCACACCACCGGAATGCACTCGGCCGCACCCTCGAGCAGTGCGCGCAGTTCGGTGTGTTCGGTCACGCCGCGACCGTAGTCGGCGACGCAGATCGCGGCTGCCTGCTGCAGGGAAGCAACCACCTCGCCGGGCAGCGGGTCGTTGGCCGCGTAGCCGTCGCCGTGGTCGATGCGCACCACCGATTGGCCACCAGCGCGAATCCGGATCTTGCTCACCGTGCCGCCGCTGAGCGGAACCGAAATCACCCTGATTGCCGGGTAATCGGCGGCGAACAACCCGGCCAGGGTGCGACCGGTGGGGTCGTTGACGGCCGCGGTGATGAGCACCACCTCTGGGTGCACCCGGGCCGCCAGCACGGCGGCGAGCCCGGCGCCCCCGGGGCGCTGCCAGATGCGATCGGGCTCGACCACCGGGACGGGCGCCTCCGGGGAAAGCCGGTTAGCCGATCCCTCCACGTCGATGTCGAGCATCGAATCACCTAGTATCACAAGTGGTTTCATCAGGCACCGCCCTTCTGCCCGAGCAGCACCTCGTCGAGCGCCATGCATAAGCAATGCACAAGCAGGAGGTGAATTTCCTGCACGGTTGCGGTTGAACCGGCTTCCACACAGATCGCGTCGTCACTCATCGCCAGCAGGGGGTTGGGCGCCGGACCGGTCAGCGCCCAGGTGGTCACCCCGATCTCCTGTGCTGCTTTGACCGCGGCGAGCACATTGGGGCTGGTGCCGCTGGTCGACAGCGCGACCAGCACATCGCCGGGCCGGCCGTGCGCCCGCACTCCGCGAGCGAACATCTCCTCCGGTCCGTAGTCGTTGACGATCGCTGTAGCCGCCGAGGTGTCAGCGTGTAAAGCAATGGCTGACAACGGCATTCGTTCATCTTTGAAGCGGCCGACCAGCTCGGCGGTCAGATGCTGCGCCTCGGCGGCGCTGCCGCCGTTGCCGCAGGCCAGCAGCCGCCCCCCGCCGCTGAGCACGTCGGCCAGCTGAGCACCCCAATCAGAGAGCTGAGCGACGGCAGGACGCACCCGTGCCATCGCGCAAACGAGGTCGGCGAAATGACGTTCGATCATGCTGCACCTCGACTCGCTACCTCGGCGACCGCTGCGACGACGTCCTGAGCGGCGATGCCGTCCAGGCAGGGATGCCCCGGCACCGGGCAGTTTCGCGCCCGGCTGCCCCGGCATGGGGCGTCCTGGTCGCCCAGCAGGGCCACCGTTGTGCCGTACGGGCTCCACCGCACGGCCGGGACCACCGGCGCAAACAGCGACACGATCGGCGCACCGACCGCGGCGGCCAAATGCGCCGGCCCGGTGTTGGGCGCGACCACGGCCCGAGCGCCGGCGAACACTGAACCGAGTTCGGCCAGCGTGGTCTGTCCGCCCAGATCTGTTGCGACGCCCCCGGCAACCCGTGCGGTGACTTCCCGGTCGGCGTCGGTGCCGGTGACCACGACGTGGTGACCGGCCGCCGCGAGCGCCCGCACCATCTCCGCGCACTTGCCGACCGATGGCGCCCGGGCCGACACCGCGGCGGCAGGGTGGAACACCACATAGTCGCGGGCGCTCAGGGCGGTGCGCAGCGACGCGCCGAGCCGCGGGAGGCGGTTGACTCGCAGCCGGCCGTCGTCACCCGGCGGCAGCCGCCAGCCAGCGGCTTCGGCCAGCGACAAAGCCCGCAGTGGTTCGGGTATGTCGTCGGGCAGGTGGTGGCGCAGGTCCAGCAACTTGCCCGGATAGTCCTCACAGATCGCGCCGATCCACTGCACACCCGCCATCCGGCAGATCAATGCCAGCGGCAGCGGAGACTGGTGAAACGAGGTGAAGATCAACACCGAATCCGGCTGCTCGGCGGCGATGGTGTCCACCAGCGACGTCACGCCCTCGGTGGTCAACGGCGGTGCGTCGAAGTCCACCCACGCCGCCGCCCACTCGACCACCCGGTCGACTCCGGGCAGCATCTCGGCGGCCGCACTGCCCCGGGGGCCGGCCAGAAACACCACGCGGTCGTGGGCCGTGGCCACCGCGCGCACCGCCGGCCCGGCGACCAGCACGTCGCCGATGCTGTCGAGCCTGGCCACCAACGCGGTCGTCATCAGCGCCGCTCCTCCTCATCGCTTCGCTCTGCATCGTCGCCGGCGGTCGTCATCAGCGCCGCTCCTCCTCATCGCTTCGCTCTGCATCGTCGCCGGCGGTCGTCATCGAAGCCCCTTGAGCACCAGCGACACCGCATCGTCGAGCGAATCCGCCACGTGAGCGTTGGCGTGGGCGTCGGTGATTTCCGCACGTCGAGTCCTCTTGGTGGGCACCAGAATCGCCTTGGCCTGTGCGGCGCGAGCCGCGGCGACGTCACCGCCGGTATCACCGATCATCACGCAACGGCCGGTGTGCACACCCAGGGCACCGGCCGCCGCAATCACCATGCCAGGGGCGGGTTTTCGGCATGCGCATCCATCGTCGTGTACGCAGATCTGCCAGCAGTCGAACGGCCCCAACAACTCCTCTACCCGCGAATTCACCGCGTCCAGTTGCTCTGGGCTGATTAGGCCTTTAGCCACCCCGGACTGGTTGGTCACCACGGCCAGCAGCACGCCGTGCTTGCGCAGCCGGCACAGTGCGCGCCGCGCGGTCGGCATCGGGGTCACGCCGGCCGGATCGCTGAGATACGGCCCGTCTTTGATCAGGGTATCGTCCCGATCGAGCAGCACAGCCAACGGCGGATCGGCCGTGGCGTTGCGGAAAACCCATGTTCCGCAGAGTCTTTGACCGACGGCGACCGGCGGGATGAGGACACTGGACAGCGCCATGGCGGCTATCTCGCGTGGCGTGCGGGGACCGGCGGCGATGCGGCGCAGCGCGAACTCGACGGTCATGGCCAGCCAGCACAGCACTCCGGCGACTGCCACCCGCCGCAGCCGGGCGCACGCCGCCGCGGCGGCAGCCAGTGCCGCGCCGGTCGTCAGTAGGTGCAACGGCAGCCGGCCACGGCCCTCACCGACCGCGGCGCGCCACCCGCGGCCGTGCTTGCGGCGCATCAGCGCGTCGTCGCGGTTGCCTCGCTGGGCACGCACACTGCTCCACGCCGATGACCGCGTCTTGACACCGGCCCCCACCACCGGATGCTCGGTTTCTCGTGATGCCTGGGTGATTCGACCGCCGGCTCGGGTCAGCCGCAGCGCGATGTCGGCATCCTCGCGATAAGCGCGCGGGAAGCGTTCATCGAACCCCCCGCAGGACACCAGTGCCGCGCGCCGATATGCCATGTCGGCGGTAATCCACTGCGCGGTCGCGAGTCTCAGGGTGCGCTGTTCGTCGTCGGTGGGCCGCCGTGGCTGCCCGTTTTCGGTCGGCGCCGGCACCAGGATTCGGGCTTGCGACCCGACCACCGAGTGGTCGGCTTCACTCAGGTCACTGGCTAACTGGTGGCGCCAGTCCGGTCCCGGCACCACGTCATCGTCGAGGAAACAAATCCAGTCCGCGGCGGTGCTCCGCCATCCGAGATTGCGTGCCGCCGCCGGGCCCCGGCCGCCGCAATGCAGTACGGTGATCGGCAATTCGGAGGCAGGCAGCGCCAGCGGCTGCCCGGGCGCAGGCCGGTCGTCGACCACAATTACTGCCGCGGGCTCCGGTCCGGCCGCGATGTTTAGCGCAGCGAGCAGCCGACCCAATGAGGGCCGGCCAATCGTCGGGATCACCACCGCATATGCGGCAGTCATTGGCCGTGCCGCCGAATCATGAAGGGGCCCAGTGCCAATACGTCGAGTGGCGCGCTGCCGAAGCACTCCAGCGCGTCTCCCGGGCTGTCGACCATCGGTCGCCCGGCGGTGTTGAAGCTGGTGTTGACTACCACAGGCACACCGGTCCGGTCAGCGAACGTGGCGATCATGCGATGCAACAGCGGCCTGTCGGTATCCACGGTTTGGATACGCGCGGTGCCGTCGACGTGGGTCACCGCGGGAATGCGGGACCGCCAGTCGTCGGCCACATCGTGAACGAACAGCATGTACGGGCTGGGTAGCGGTCCGCGCGAAAAAAGTTGGTCGGCCTGCTCGGCCAGGACCATCGGCGCCACCGGGCGGAACTGCTCGCGGCCTTTGACCCGGTTGAGCCGCTCCAGGTTGCCCGGATCGCGTGGATCGGCCAGCAGCGACCGGTTGCCCAGCGCTCGGGGACCGAATTCCGAACGCCCCTGGAACCAACCGACCAGCAGATTGCCGGCCAGCGCGTCGGCCACCGCGGTCGCGATATCGTCGGGTCGGTCATAGCGGATGTCGGCCTCGTCCAGCACGGCGGCGATCTGGTCGTCGGACCAGCCCCGGCCGAGCGACGCCGACGGCATCGGGGCGATTGGCTCGCGGTGCTCGGCGGCCAGCGCGAGCGCCGCCCCGAGCGCGGTGCCGGCGTCTCCGGACGCCGGCTGCACCCAAACGTGGCCGAATCCGCCATCGGCGAACAATCGGGTGTTGGCTACGCAGTTCAGCGCTACCCCGCCGGCCAGGCACAGCGTGTTGGCGCT
The DNA here is from genome assembly GCA_019246375.1 of Mycobacterium sp. Classification (GTDB taxonomy): domain Bacteria; phylum Actinomycetota; class Actinomycetes; order Mycobacteriales; family Mycobacteriaceae; genus Mycobacterium. Next base: position 11,374 of record JAFAQO010000233.1, read on the forward strand.
ACTGCGGGTCCGCAGCCAGCAGACCAGTTGGAGCAGCACCTCCTCGAGCACCCGTTGCACACTGCAGGCCAGATCGGCGTGCGCGGGATCCAGTTGGGTTTCGCCCGGATCGCGGGGTGCGGTGAACTCTGACCAGTCGACCGGTTCGGTGCGGAATGTGCCGTCGCCGCACGAATACACCAACTCGCGCAGGCGGTCCGCGTAGGCGGGCGTGCCGTAGGAGGCCATCGCCATCACCTTGTATTCGTCGCTGGACCGCTTGAATCCCAAGTACTCGGTCAGGCTTTCGTACAGCAGACCAAGCGAATGCGGAAGTTGTTGAACGGCAAGGATATCGAGCTTGCTCTCGCGATATTCCCCGGCCAGCATGGAGGTCGACTCCCCGCGGCCGTCGACCACCAACACCGCGCTGTCGGGTTGCGGTGAAGCCAATGACGTTGAAGCGGCGTGCGCGACGTGGTGGCGAACATGTCGGACGATGCCCGGGTCGAGGCCGGGCAACGCCGCGGCCAGGAACTGCGGCGCGCGGCGAGCATAGAGCGTGCGCAAATGTTCCCAGTCCCGGTCCTGACCGTCGAGCACTCCGCCGGTCACCTCGGCCAGCGCCGGATCATAGGAGTAGCCGACCGCATCGAGGTCGGCGGCGGTGATTCCGCCCTGCTGTAGACACCATCGAGCAGCCGCCGTGGGCATCTCCCAGGTGGAGAACGCCACTGCCTGCTTACCGTGCTTGCGCCGCGAGAACCGTTCCTCTTCGGCGGCGGCAACGACCTGTCCGTCGACGACGAGCGCGGCCGCCGGGTCGTGGAAAACCGCATTGATGCCGAGAATCCGCACCGTGTTCCCTTCGGGTCGAAAAGTGGCACATATGTGGTTACCTGCTCGTAAAAACAGGTACCCACGCTCCTCGGCACTAAACGGTGACCCGAGGCGGCTCGGCGTGGGTGCGGAACCAGTCGACGGTCTGGGCCAGACCGTCTCCGGCGCGGACCTTCGGCTCCCAGCCCAGTTGTTGGCGCGCACTGCCGATATCCGGACAACGGCGTTGCGGATCGTCCTGGACAGCGGGAATGTAGTGAATCGGCGAAGTGCTGCCGGCGCTATCACGGATCATCTCCGCAACGCGCAGCACAGTCAGCTCGGTGGGATTGCCGATGTTGACCGGACCGGTGATGTCGCTGACCGCCAACGCCAGCAGCGCTGCCACCGTGTCGTCGACATGGCACAGCGATCGCGTCTGGTGTCCGCTGCCCGCAACTGTGATCGGCTCATTGCATAAGGCCTGGCGGCAGAACGTCGGCACCATCCGGCCGTCGTCGGCGCGCATCCGCGGGCCGTAGGTGTTGAAAATCCGTGCTACCGCCACATCCGCCCGCATTGCCCGGTGATGAGCGAAAACCAACGCTTCGGCGAACCGCTTCGCCTCGTCGTAGACACTGCGCGGTCCGATCGGATTGACGTTGC